>CALCSH010000299.1 GCA_937893815.1 uncultured Anaerolineae bacterium
ACCCGCCACACCCCCAAATCTGGGAACCTCCACGCAAAGTCTCAAAGAGCCATCTGATCAAAAGAATGAGAAAGACATCGAAAGTCGCTCAGGAGGATAATCGCTTTGACAAAATCACGCTCACAACTCATGGTAGAACGCCTCCGTGATCTTCAAGCATCTTCACCCGACATTGAGGCATCTGCGGTAGTCAGTGTCGATGGCTTGACAATTGCATCGGCATTGCCTCAAGGAGTTGAGGAAGATCGCGTATCTGCAATGTCGGCGGCAATGCTTTCATTAGGCGAACGAATTGCATCCGAGTTAGGTCGCGGCTCTCTTGATCAGGTGTATATTAAGGGCGAAGAGGGTTTTGTTGTTCTTATGTCCATTGGGGATGACGCTGTGTTAACTGCTCTTGCACGGGAAGATGCAAAATTAGGTCTGATTTTCTTAGATATGCGGCGTGCCGCAGACGACCTTTCCAGATTAATTTAGGTGCGAGCCGAATATGCAAGCAATTCCCAAGAGTGGTTTTTCCTACCCCAATAAATTTGCGCTAATCATGCTAGAAGCCCTTGAAGATGTCATGGGAAAAAATGGTTTAAATGCAATTTTGAATTTAGCAAATTTAGGCGAATTGATCGATAATTTTCCTACCGATAATCTCAATAAGGAATTCGATTTTTCAGATATTTCAGCAATCAATTTAGCGCTTGAAGAAATGTACGGACCCCGCGGCGGCCGCGGCCTGGCTTTACGAGCTGGTAGAGCAACCTTCGATGATGCTCTTAAAAATTTTGGTGCGCTTGCGGGTGCGGGAGATTTAGCGTTCAAGGTACTCCCCCTCGAAATCAAACTACAAATTGGTGTTCCGGCGATGGCTAAAATTTTCAGCCAAATGAGCGACCAGATTTCCACTGTTGAAGCGCGCGAACACGAATTCATCTATACTATCCACCGTTGCCCCGTGTGTTGGGGCCGCAGCGGTGAAGAAAAACCTGTTTGTTTCGTTGCAACCGGATTGCTTCAAGCGGGTTTGAAGTGGGTCTCAGGTGGCAGAGAGTTTCGCGTAAACGAATCAAAATGCGTCGGCATGGGGCACGACGTATGCGAATTCGTCATCCAGAAAGATCCTTTGGATTAGAGAAATACTATTGTGGAAGAACAATCTCGGATACTCATAGTCGAAGATGATTTAGATGTAGCGGAGATGCTTGAGGCATATTTCCGCGTACAGGGTTACAACGTTAGCGTGGCCAATTGGGGAGAAGATGCCGTTAAAGCCTGTCAACCTGAACCACCTGATCTGATTATTCTCGATATTCGACTACCTGATATTGATGGTTATGAAGTCGCCCGAAGGTTACGAAGCAACCGCCGGACGGACAATATACCCATTATTTTTCTCACTGAAAAACGCACCCGCGCGGATCGCTTGCAAGGACTTGAGCTGGGTGCCGACGATTATATTACGAAGCCCTTCGATATCCAGGAATTACGCCTACGGGTGCGAAATTCTCTTCAACGCTCATCACAAGATGTCATCAATAACCCCATTACTGGCTTCCCTGAAGGTGCCTTGTTGGATGAACGTTTGAAGGAGTGCCTGACGCGAAAAGATTGGGTTATTCTTTCGGTTTCGCTCGTGAATTTAGATCTGTTTCGAAATGCTTATGGATTTGTAGCATCTGATGATGTTTTGCGCGCCGTTAGTTTAATGATACATAATGCCGTTCGCAACTTGGGAAACCCATCGGATTTTATTGGACATCTTACGTCCACCCAATTCATTGTCATTGTCGATTTCAGCATAGTAGATGAACTCAGCGATCGTATTCGTTTGCGAGTAGAGCAGTCATTCGACTACTTTTACCCACTCAAAGATCGCGACACAGTCAAAGATCCGACCAAAAAGCTGGCGCTCAAACTTGGATCGGTTTCTCCAAAACAAGGCCCATTTCAGGCCCTGGAAAAACTCAAAGCCGCTGTTCTTCAACACGGATAATCATCAAATTTTCAAAACAAACTGTCGTTGGGATGGCATTGCTGCCATCCCAAATCGGTTAAAACACTATGCGGTCAACCATTGTCATCCCAACCTATAACGAAGCTGAAAATATTGCGAAACTTCTTCCAACGCTATTTGATTTACCAGTAGAACAACTCAAAATCTTGATCGTTGACGACGGCAGCCCAGATGGAACCGAAGATGTAGCCAACAAATTGAAGAGCAGTTACCCAAACCGAATCTCCGTTCTTCAGCGCGGCGCAAGACTTGGGTTTGGTTCCGCTTATATTCAGGGGTTTCAAAAAGCGTTGGCAGAAGGCTCTGAATGTATCGTTCAAATGGATGCTGATTTTTCACATCCGCCTGAAAAAATTATTGAATTGCTTGCCGCCCTGGAACAATATGATGTCGTTATCGGGTCGCGGTATATCACTGGCGGGCAATTGGATGAAAATTGGCCCCAATGGCGAAAAACACTATCTTCATTTGGTAATTATTACGCACGCAAAATTTTACGACTATCCATTCAGGATGTTACCGGCGGATTTCGAGCCTGGCGACGAAACGTACTTCTTTCCATGCCTTTGGAGCGCGTTCGCTCAAATGGCTATTCATTTCAAATTGAGATGATTCATATTGCGCATCGCCTGGGTTATCACTTATGCGAAGTTCCCATTTACTTTGCCGAAAGAAGTCTGGGCGAATCAAAAATGTCATTTCAAATTCAACTCGAAGCCGCCCTTAGGGTTTGGCAAATTCGCATGGCCTATCAAGATATAAGGCCCAATCAAGTCCAACAAAGTGATGTTTGACTCGATTGGGATCGTGCGCAAGTGTTGCAGTATTTCCAAACTGAAGAAGCCCACACAACAATAGGTCATGGAATTTTTCTACATTCTTACGAAAGCCCACGCCTGAACAAATAGCGCGATTTGACGCTTCTTAGCGGAAGAAGTATAATCGCCCCCAATCTGACAAAATCTAGTCTTCGGCAGAGCAACCACTTTATGGCATTAAAAGGCAACCTGCGCGATTTTTCAATCAATCAACTTCTCAATCTCATCAACTTAGCTCATAAAACGGGCACGTTGGTTGTTGAAGGGCCTAACGATTCAGCTTGGATTTCTTTTCGAGGTGGAAAATTAGCGTACTCGAAAATAGGGGCCGAAGACGATGCTTTGGTCGCAGTTCTCCATCGTTCGAACAAACTCTCGCGAGCGCAATATAACACCATACGAACACGAGCCGCTCATATGAGTGATAAAGAGTTGGGATTGTTGCTGATCAACGCTAACTATATCTCACAAGAAGATATACTTTCCAGCCTACGCACAGAATTTGTAAATGTGTTGCACCGGATATTTACCTGGGTGGAGGGATTGTTTCGCTTTGAAGACGAATCCATGCCTCCGGATGGGAAGATCACACTCCAGATTGGGCTGGAGAATATCATCATGGAGGGGTCGCGTCGCTTTCGGGAGTGGGAACAACTCCAAGATGAAATCCCCTCCCTGGAAATCGCACTCCGCTTCACAGATCGCCCTGGCGCAGATTTACGGAATGTCAATCTGAGTGTGGAAGAGTGGCGCGTGGTATCGTTTATTGATCCCCAAAATACCATTCGCCAAATTGCCAGCACAACGAAGATGAACGATCTGGAAATTCGCAAAATTGTATATGGTTTATTACAGGCTGGTTTGGTCGAACTGATACGCCCTGTCGGTATTACTGTTGAACACAAAAAGCCCGCGCTTCCCGTAACGAACTCTGAGGAACAGAAATCACTGGTCAATCGCCTGATCAAACGTATTCGGTCATTATAAGCAGAGCATGGCAGGTTGAACCTATCTATTATTTAGCACTTAAGAGGCGAGAACTTATGCAAACAGTAAAAATGGTGGTTACAGGCCCCTTCAGTTCGGGAAAGACGGAATTCATTCAAACGGTCAGCGAGATTGATGTGGTTGCAACAGAGCGCAAAATATCATCTGAGGCAGAGCGAATTAAAGAAACAACCACCGTTGCTATGGATTTTGGCCGCATAACGGTTGACGATAATCTCGTATTGTATTTATTTGGCACCCCTGGGCAAAAACGCTTCGATTTCATGTGGGAAATTCTCTCGGAGGGAATGTTAGGTTTCATCGTTATGGTAGACAGCACTCGCCCTGAAACCTTTCGCGAGGCGCGTAGCATCTTGGAAACTTTCCGCGCCTACGCACCAACACCTTATGTAGTTGCCGCTAACAAGCAAGATATGGAAGATGCCTGGTCGGTTGAGGATATGCGTATTGCGTTACGCCTCGACCCGAAGATCAAATTTCTCCCTTGTATTGCGCTGGATAAAGAAGAAGTCAAAAAAGTTCTCCTAGAATTGTTATATAGCATCCTGGCCGAAATGGAAACCGGGACATTCTAGCATATTGAATAATCATTTCTAGTGTCTTCAATAACGACCGATCAAGGAATTCTGCATTACGAAGTATACGGACGCGGTCGACCAGTTTTGCTGTTACATGGTTGGCTGGGTTCGTGGGGGCTATGGCAGCAAACCATGAAATATTTGGGGCAGTATTATCGCACCTACGCATTAGATTTTTGGGGGTTTGGTGAGTCCGGGAAAAAGGTTCCCACGTTTGCTGTTCAAGATTTTGTCAGTATGGTTAACCAGTTTATGGATCGTCTGGGAATTGAGCGCGCACCACTGATTGGTCACAGTATGGGCGGCACAGTCAGTCTATCAACAGCAATTAATTACCCAGAGCGCGTCAGCAAAGTGACAGTTATCGGTTCTCCAATTGTCGGGTCGTCGCTGACCTTATTATTAAAATTGGCTGGCAGACGACAGATTGCTTCGATGGTCTACCGTATGATGGGAACGCTTCACTTTGGGCTACGTATAGGTGCC
Organism: uncultured Anaerolineae bacterium; assembly: GCA_937893815.1. Taxonomy (GTDB): domain Bacteria; phylum Chloroflexota; class Anaerolineae; order Anaerolineales; family UBA11858; genus NIOZ-UU35. The sequence continues at coordinate 4,899 of CALCSH010000299.1, forward strand.
CCGATCATCACCAAAGATCCAAGATGGTACGAGATGATCTCACACGATTTATCGCGCACAACGTTGGAATCTTTCTTGATGAGTATTGAATCCTTGCGCCTGACAGATTTACGCCCATTTTTAGGTCAGATCGATATCCCGGCAATGGGTATGTATGGCGACAAAGATGTTATCGTACACCCCAATCAGTGGCGCCTGATGCAGGCCCATATGAGCAATGTGCGCATTGAGCGCTTCAAAAATGCCGGGCATTTTATTATGCTCGACGAACCTGAGCGTTTTATGCAAACCGTACACAGTTTTTTGGATGCTGAATAATGACAACGGATGCCGAACAATTTTACTATCCGAATAATATGGGGCGCATGATTCTATTGGCCATCGAAGATGTCATCGGGCAATCCGGTATCCAAACCATCCTGAATATTTCGAATCCAAACGATCCTATTGTCACTCTACCACCCGCCAACTTTGACCGTCAATTTACCTTTGAACGCCTGAGCAACTTGATGGAAAGGCTCGAAATGTATTACGGCCCCAGAGCCGGACGCGGCCTGGCTTTTCGTTCAGGTCAGGCCTGTTTCCAGTATGGGTTGAAAGAATATGGACCGCTACTCGGTGTTAGTGATATGGCCTTTCGTTTGCTCCCACTCCCCGCAAAGATAAAAATAGGGGCCAAATTATTTGCGGATACTTTTAATACGTTTTCCGATCAAATAGTACAAATTACCGAGACGGAAGATACAATTTACTGGCGCATTGAGCAATGCCCTATTTGTTGGCAACGCCATTCCGATGCGCCATCCTGCCATTTGGCCGTTGGCATTTTACAGGAAGCGTTGTA
>CALCSH010000300.1 GCA_937893815.1 uncultured Anaerolineae bacterium
CGAGTATGATTTACAAATCTGCACGCAAGTTGAACCCGATTTGATCGATATCGACAATGCACACACCGTGCGCTGCTGGCTCTATCAAGATCACGAAGGCCATACAGCTCCGTTGCAAAACGAATTGAGCGGCAAGAGCGAGTGAACTTATGACAGAATTCAAAGAGAACACAAACGGAAGCCATGGCGACATCATCCAAGTCAAAAATCTGGTGAAATATTACCCGGTGCATGGCGGCGTTTTTCGCCGCGTGGTTGCCTGGGTAAAAGCCGTAGATGATATCAGCTTCACAATCAAAAAAGGTGAAACGCTAGGTCTTGTTGGTGAATCAGGATGTGGAAAAACCACAGCCGGACACACCATGCTGCAACTCACACAGCCGACCAGTGGAAGTGTGGTTTTCGACGACACGGATATTTTTGCACTTCGGGGGCAGGCGCTCAAAGAAATGCGCCGCAAAATGCAAATTGTTTTCCAAGACCCCTATGCTTCGCTAGACCCGCGCCTGCCGATTGGGGAATCAGTTGCCGAGGGCTTGAAAATCCACGGGATTGGCAATGCCAGTGAGCGCGTCGATATGGTGATGGCGATGCTCAAGCGCGTCGGACTTGAAGATTACCATGCCAACCGCTATCCGCACGAATTCTCGGGCGGGCAGCGCCAGCGCATCGGGATTGCCCGCGCACTCACGCTTCAGCCGGAATTCATTGTTTTGGATGAACCGGTATCGGCGCTAGATGTCTCCATTCAGGCGCAAGTACTCAATCTGCTCAAGGAGCTACAAAATGAATTTGGGCTAACTTACCTGTTTGTGGCGCACAATCTCGCCGTGGTGGAGCACATCTCCGACCGTGTTGCGGTGATGTATTTGGGCAAAATCGCCGAAATGGCTCCCCGGGATGCGCTGTTTGGCAAACCCCTGCACCCGTACACACAGGCGTTGATGTCGGCAATTCCGATTCCTAATCCAGAAATCAAGCGCGATCGAATTATTCTCGAGGGCGATGTACCCAGTCCGCTGAATCCCCCTTCGGGTTGCCGTTTCCACCCGCGCTGTAGTTATGCGCAAGCCAATTGCTCCATTGATATTCCCGAATTGCGCCAGATACATCCGGAACATTTTGTGGCTTGCCACTATGCCGAGAAACTCATGCGGTAATGGGTTTTTCTGTTCACGCATCCCCACAACGGAGATACGAAGCGCCATACGCACCGTATCTCCGTTTTTCGTTGTCTCTCCTTTGACATTCTGTCGCCGCCCGACTACAATGGGGATGCAAAAATTTTGGTTCTCTAGGAACACGAAGGAAAGCATATGAGCAGTACCTGGCCGAATAAATTTGTAATTGGGCTGACCGGCAATATTGCCACGGGGAAAAGCGTTGTACGAAAAATGCTGGAGCATTTGGGCGCCTATGGCATTGACGCCGATGCGCTGAGTCACCGCGCCATGTTGAAGGGTGCACCGGGCTACCAGCCGGTTGTTGATACCTTTGGCAAGTGGATTCTAGCTTCCGATAAGCAGATTGACCGCCAAAAGTTGGGCAACCTGGTCTTCCCCAACCCCGATGCCATGACCGCACTCGAAGGAATCTTGCATCCTTTGATACAGGACGCCACCGATATGCTGATCCGGCGCACCAAAGCCAAAGTCGTCGTCATTGAAGCGATAAAGCTACTGGAAGGGGATTTGCACAATCATTGCGATACGATTTGGGTCGCCGATACGGATCCCGATCTTCAAATTGAACGTTTGATGAAAAAGCGCGGGCTGACACAGGCAGTGGCCCAACAACGCATCCAAATGCAAAGCGCACAACAAGAGAAACTTGCTACGGCCAATACCGTTATCCGTAATAACCATTCGTTTGAAAAGACCTGGGAGCAAGTGCTTGACGCCTGGAACCAAAATATTCCCGAAAAGATCGAACCCACGGAAGTCAAACAGGTCGATGCCAGTCTGCTCACGGTACAGCGCGCCGGGCCGGGCGAAGCCCAGCAAATCGCCGAGTTTATCACGCATGTCAGCCTGGGAGCGAGACGACTGACACGTTCTGATATCATGGCTGATTTTGGCGAAAAAGCGTTTCTGCTGCTGAAATCAGACCGCAAGATTGCTGGTCTGGTAGGTTGGCAGGTGGAAAACCTGGTAGCCCGCGTGGATGATTTTGTCATCGACGATAACATTCCCATCAGCGAAGCCGTCACTGCGATGATCATGGAAGTAGAAAATGCATCCAGCGAATTGCTTTGTGAGGCGCTCTTATTATTTTTACCGCCCAGCCTGGCGCAGCACAATCAAATTTGGGAAGGATTGGGCTATTCTGCCCGCACCGTAAAAGACTTGACCGTGCGCGCCTGGCAAGAAGCCGCCATGGAATCCATGACCCCCGGCAGCGTGCTGTACTTTAAACAATTACGCAAGGATCGAGTTTTGCGGCCCATTTAGCATGCCGAAAGTCAGGCAGATATTTACCTGACTTTCGGGAAATTCTTATGGATTATATATTCTTCATTTTCGAGCGTCTGGACTGGTTTGGCGTTATTGATATTCTACTGGTCACGACGATTTTTTTTATCATTCTACTGCTCCTGCGCGATACGCAGGCGATTGCATTGCTACGCGGCGGTCTGATTCTGATTGCCATCCTCGGCATTCTCACCAGTCTCGAGGTGCTGCCCGCGTTTTCATGGCTGGTTGGAAAAACACTTCCCGCACTTTTGGTCGCCATCCCGGTGATATTTGCACCCGAAATTCGGCGTGCGCTCGAACGCCTGGGGCATACCGGTTCGCTGGTTGCCTCCAATTTGGGTGAAAATGGAAATACCATCGACGAATTGGTAAATGCTGTCATGCGCCTCGCTGATCGCAAACATGGCGCATTGATTGTTTTGCAACGCAACGATAAATTGCAAGAATATGTCCAAACCGGTGTACCGCTCAATGCTATTGCAACCGCCGAATTGCTGTTACAAATTTTCTACCCCAATACGCCCTTGCATGATGGCGCAGTAATTATCAAAGATAATACCGCTCTGGCCGCATCCTGTGTAATGCCGCTTTCGACCAGTGGAAGCTTAATCACTACCCCGGAACGAAAAATGGGGCTGCGTCACCGCGCGGCTCTGGGCACATCTGAAGTTGGCGACGCAGTTGCTGTGGTAGTCTCTGAAGAAACCGGCACGATCTCCATTACCCACCGTGGCCGGATGATTAGCAATCTAACCGCTGAACGTCTCAAAACTATTTTGCACACCTTCTTCCAACCGCCACAACCGAAAAACTTCTTCCAGGCCATGATTGAGCGCATTTTTCCCGAACTGACCTCTTCACGTTGGGAGGGGCGGCCATGAAATTTCGGTTTCCACGCTGGCTGGGACGAAACCTCAGCACCATGCTGCTGGCCTTCATTCTAGCGATTGTTGTCTGGGTTTCGGCTGTTACCTCGGCGGATCCAAACCAGGAACAGACCTATCTCATTCCGATCGAAGTTATCGGGCTGGCCTCGAACCAGGAGATGATTAGCGAAATTCCCGACCATTTCAGCCTGACCCTCACGGCACCGAGCAGCATCCTGGCACATATCAGCAAAGAGGCTTCCACAATCCTTCAAGCCTGGATCGATCTCTCCGGGCTTGAGGCGGGAACGCACACGCTGAGCATTCAATATCAGATCACCTCCGATTATCACCCCGTGCGGGTCGTTGAAGCCAGCCCGAGAAATATCGAAATGAATCTCGAGGAGCTCATCGCCCGCACCTTTATCATCAAGACCAACATTCAGGGCGATCCCAACCTGGGATACCAGGCGGGCAAGCCTGAATGGAGTCAGAAAGAAGTCGTCGTTTCAGGGCGCGCATCGCAAGTCAATCAGGTAATCAATGTCGAAGCCACGCTCGATATCAACGATGCGAACGAAACCATCGAAAAGAATATCAACCTGATCCCTCGTGACGGCAACGGGAACGTGGTCAATAATGTTTCTCTCAATCCCGCTCAAATTAGCGTCACGCAACCGATCACACTGCGTGGCGGCTACCGTAATATGGTCGTAAAAGTCGTCACCACCGGGCAGGTCGCAACCGGCTACCGCCAGACGAGCATCTCGGTTTCACCGCCTAATGTAATGGTCTTCTCAACCGACCCGGCGCTGATTGACCAACTCCCCGGCTATGTGGAAACAACCCCGTTGGATTTGACCAATGCCGTAGATGATATTGAAACCAGCTTAAGCCTGAGCCTTCCCGCGGGCATCTCAGTGATTGGCGATCCCAATGTATTGGTAAAGGTTGGCATTGCCGCCATGGAAGGCAACCTAAAAATCATTCGGCTTGTGGAAATCATTGGCCTGCCGCCTGAATATAAAGCGGTTGTGGCCCCTGATACCGTAGATGTGATATTATTCGGCCCCCTTCCCTTGTTGGATACACTCACCGAAAGCGATGTGCGTGTCGTTTTGGATGTATCTGATCTTGCCGTGGGGACCTACCAACTCGCTCCGGAGGTAATCATTCTCTCCGAGCGGATGAAAGCCGAGGCGATTTCGCCCAGCACGCTCGAAGTGGAAATTTCACTCCTCGAACCTGGCGATACTGCCCCCTAAAGTATTAAAATAGTGGGGTGCACCTTGATAAGGGCACCCTACATGGAAACAAAATACAACTATGTCAAAACCTGTTGTCGCCCTTGTAGGACGCCCCAATGTGGGCAAGAGCACGCTCTTCAACCGTTTGGCGCAATCTCGCCTGGCGGTGGTCGATGATATTCCTGGCACCACGCGCGACCGCCTTATGGCCGAAGCCGACTGGATTGGATATGTCTTCGATATTATTGACACCGGCGGCATTGACCCCACGCAAGTTAGTGCGGGCAAACAAATTGCCCCACTCTCGATTGGCTCTTCCGACTTCATCAATGAAATTCGCATCCAAGCCGAAATCGCGATGGAAGAGGCCGATGCCATCTTGTTCGTCACCGATGTACAAAATGGTGTCACCCCTGCCGACCAGGAGATCGCCCAAATTCTGCGTCAAAAACAACGCAAGCTTGAAGGCAAGCTCTGGCCCCCGGTGATTATGGTGGTTAATAAATGCGAGAATCAATCCAGTTTGACGGAGGCCTATCAGTTTTACGAGCTTGGCATGGGTGACCCATTTCCCATCTCGGCGCTGCACGGACGCGGCACCGGCGACATGCTCGATGCGCTGGTGGACACCTTCAAATCGTGGGTAGAAGAACAAGAAGAAGACGATTCGGTCAAAATTTCGATCGTTGGCAAGCCCAATGTCGGCAAAAGTACGCTCCTCAATCGACTCACCGGTAAACAACGCGCCATTGTCAGCCCGATCGCAGGCACCACGCGCGATGCCATTGATACCCGCATTTCCTACCACGGCATTGACATCACGCTGATTGACACCGCGGGCATCCGGCGGCGCGGAAAAATTGATCCCGGCGTGGAAAAGTACAGTGTGATCCGCTCGATACAGGCCATTCGGCGCAGCGATGTAGCCCTACTGATGATCGACGCCGTAAAAGGCATCACGGCGCAAGATACGCATGTGGCCGGATATATCCTCGACGAGTGGAAAAGCGCGGTTGTCCTGGTGAATAAATGGGATGCTATCGAAAAAGATACTTATACGATTGAAGATTTCACCTGGCATGTACGTTCTGAACTCAATTTTATGGATTACGTGCCCGTGCTATTTATTTCTGCCCAAACCGGACGCCGCATAGATCAAGTACTACCCACCGCCTTGCAAGTGCAAGAAGAACGGCTGGCGCGCCTTTCCACAGGCAAATTAAATCGCCTGCTCCGTAATGCCACCGATCAGCATCCGGCACCCTCCAAAGCCGGGCGGCACTTAAAAATTTATTATGGCGCCCAGGTGACCATAAATCCGCCCACCTTTGTCTTGCATGTCAACGACCCGGAATTGGTACACTTCACCTATTTGCGCTTTCTGGAAAATCGTATTCGTGAAGAATATCCCTTCATAGGGACGCCAATCCGCATTATGCTGCGCGGGCGTAAAGAATCAGACGATTAACAATTCCGCAAAGCAGATGCCAGTCTCATTGTAAAAGATGGTCATCTGCTCTCGACCGAACCGAGACAACTGAAAAGAGCACACCATGAATCAAATTAGTGAAATCCTGACCCTGGCGGAGGCCTACAACCACGAACTTCCCGCCCGCCCCACGGCGCTGGCAAAACCCCAGGGGGGCGAAATTGCCACCTGGATCGACCATACCTACCTCAAACCCCAGGGCACCGTTTTCGATATCCAACAACTCTGCGAAGAAGCCAAAGAATATCAATTCGCTTCGGTCTGCATCCACCCATCTTTTGTGCCGCTGGCCTTTGGGCTACTTAAAAATTCCCCTGTAAAAGTCTGCACGGTGATTGGCTTTCCGTTGGGGGCAAATACATCTTCAGTAAAAATGGTCGAAACGCTCGATGCGTTGCGCAGCGGGGCAGTGGAAATTGATATGGTGATCCATATTGGCGCGCTCAAAGGCGAGGCCTACGGGCAGGTACTGAATGATATTCGCGCCGTGGTAGATGCCGCGCACAATCAGCGGGCACTGGTGAAAGTAATTATTGAAACCGCTCTGCTCTCGCGCATCGAAAAGATTACGGCCTGCTTGTTGAGCAAGGCCGCCGGGGCCGATTTTGTGAAAACATCGACCGGGTTTGCATCTGGGGGGGCAACGGTGGAAGATATTGATCTGATGCGGCGCGTAGTCGGGGCCGATTTGGGAGTCAAAGCCTCGGGTGGAGTACGCAATTATGCGGATGCTCTGGCCATGATCGAGGCGGGAGCCACACGCATTGGGGCCAGCTCTGGCGTGCAGATCGTGCAAGACGCCCGCACATAAACTCCTTGTCGGAGTCTGAAAGCGGACGTATAATCTGCCCATCTGCGGAATTTGGTAGAATCCGCTTTGGAGGCAAATTTTGGATTATCTGGGCGAATCACTCACCCCTGAGCCAGACAACGACACGCTCCCTCTCATCGAAGAAGAATCGTCATCCGGTGTAATGCGTTTTATCGTCGATATCATCGAGACGCTGTTGCTCTCAGCGATCTTGTTTTTTGCTATCAACGCCGTCACTGCGCGGGTGCGCGTCGATGGCTACAGCATGGTTCCCACCTTCAACAGCGGCGAATTCATCATTGTATCTAAACTTTCCTACACAGTAGGCGAACCCTCTCGCGGCGATATTCTCGTTTTCCATCAGCCACGCGACCCCTCGCAGGATTATATTAAACGTATTATTGGCCTCCCAGGAGAAACAGTGCGGATCATGGAGGGGCAGGTGTTGATTGATGGGCAGGCGTTGGATGAGCCGTATATCAACGATATTCCTCGCTACGCTGGAAGTTGGGCAGTACCCGAAAACGCCTTGTTTGTTCTGGGAGATAATCGTAATAATTCGTCCGATTCGCATAGCTGGGGGCCGCTTTCGATCGATAATGTGATTGGTAAGGCGATTTTTATCTATTGGCCGTTCTCGGAGTTGGGGAAAATCACACACCCTGAGGTGGCCTTAGCCGCTCCCTAGATTCGTTCACCGATGCTATGAATCACTACGCTGAAA
>CALCSH010000301.1 GCA_937893815.1 uncultured Anaerolineae bacterium
ACCACCCCCATATATTCCGGCGGGAACACCTGCACGGTAGTTTTTTCAGTGGAGGCTATAATTCAATTATCTTTTTGCGGATGGCGTATTTAATGAGTTCCCCTTTGCTGTGCAGATCAAGTTTATCCATCAGATTGGTGCGATGGGCCTGTACGGTTTTGGTGGCGATGACCAGGATTTCGCTGATCTCTTTGTTGGTATAGCCCTCGGCTATCAGTTGCAACACTTCGCGCTCGCGTGTGGTTAAGTCGTTATCGCTTTGACTGGGGCGGATTTCCCCCCAGCGTAGATAATCTTCAATAACCAGACGCGTGATAGCCGGTGAGAGAACCGATTCGCCGCGCTGCACCGCGCGGATGGCGTCAATCAGTTCTGTGGCACAGGCGTCTTTGAGGATATACCCCGCCGCACCGGCCGCCAGCGCCTGACGAATATAATTTTCGTAGTCGTACATCGAGAGGATGATGATTTTGATCGCGGGGTGGGATTGTTTGATTTTGGTGGCAGCCTCAATTCCATTGAGTAGAGGCATCGCCACATCCATGATGACAATGTCGGGGATGAGTTTTGCGGAGGCATCTATGGCGGCACGTCCATCTCCGGCTTCGCCGACCACCTTCAAGCCGGGTTCGTTTTCCAGTAAGGAGCGTAATCCATCGCGAATAATGGTATGGTCATCCACCAATAAAATGCGAATATCATCCATGTCATGATTTTATCACGAATACCACGTTCGCTTGGTAGGCCGGAGATTGAAGGTGATCATTCGCGAAGATAGCGTTCGCTAACCTGAGGACTTGGGCGACAGGCGCAGTTCTTCGAGAACCATCGCGGTCACTTTTGGAATGGCTGCGGCTACCGCGGGAGTGGGTTGGTCGTTAAACTCGAGGATATTTTCTACCTCTACAGCATATATGCTGATTTCCCGTGGTATTGGCATTCCTATGCGTTTGGCCATTTCGAGCGCGGTGATCAGGGATGTATCGTGCGCAGAGGCGCTGTGCTGTGTGGGGCTGATATTGCGCAAATCATCGGCGCTGAGTGTGAAGATGGTGCCTGTAGGGTGTTTGTAGCCGTTGGTGTGCTGGATTGCATCAATCAAAATGACGCGCTCGTAACCGATCATCAATTCCATCAAGCGAAGCCCTCCCACACTGGCTTCGGTGATGGCAATGCTCTGGCGTTCTTCTTCGCTGAGTTGAGCTTCAATTTCGAAGGCGGCTTTGACTCCCACGCCATCATCTGTGAGAATTGGGTTACCCAATCCAACGACAAGAGTTTTCATAGTCTGCATCCGGTTTCCAGTGACCAGTAACCAGTTGCCGGTGTGTGTTGGGTAACTGGTTACTGGTTCAGGGTTCAGTAGTTATTCGATGAACTGGCTCAATCTGTCGAGCACTTCGCCGTTGGTATCACGAATGATAACCTCAAGCGGCATTTGCCCTGGTAGCGAGTGCGTGGCACACGACATGCAGGGATCGTAGTTGCGGAAAGCCATCTCGATGGTATTGAGGATGCCTTCGCGCACCTCCGTGCCCTTGGTGATTAATCCTTGTGCGGCTTTCTTAATCGACATGGTGATGGGGGCATTATTGTTGGTGGTACCGACAACCAGGTTGACTTTCGTCAGAATGCCTTTCTCATCGGTCTGGTAGTGATGCGTCAGCGTGCCGCGCGGTGCTTCCACACTGCCCACGCCCTCTTTGGGTGTGGTGGTGATGGGTGTGCGCACTTTGGGGTCGGTGATTTCGGGGTCGGTGGCGAGTTCCAACATGCGCTCTGCAGCGTATAGCAGCTCGATGAGGCGAGCCCAGTGGGTTGCCAGCCGGGCATGAACGGGGGCATAACGCCCGTTGGTTTTCTTGCTCCCCAGTGTTTCATAGAATTTCTCGAAAAATTCCTGTGCTTGGGGGGTTGCCATGCCGTCGGCCGCGTTGAGCCGCGAGAGCGGTGTAGCGCAATAGATGCCGCTATCCATGCCGTCGGTGAAGCCTTTCCAGCCCACGCCTTTGAGGTAGGGGAATTTCAGATACGACCACGGTTCAACGTGCTCAGCAATGTGCTGGGTGTAGTCTTTCGCATCGTATTTGACAAATTCCTTTCCCTCGGGGTCGGTCACGCGAATTTTGCCGTCGTAGAAATTGATGTGATTGTTCTCGTCTACAGTGCCCATATAGTAAGTGCTGTGGGCAAATGTATCGGAGAGGATCAGATCTACATAGGCCTGATTGCCCAGAACAACATCTTCGAAGAGTTGTAAGCTGAACAGAGCGAAATCG
>CALCSH010000302.1 GCA_937893815.1 uncultured Anaerolineae bacterium
CTTTGGGCTGGCCGAGGGGCACTACACTCCCGCCAGCGATTTTCTGGATGCAGGCTGCATATTGGCAATTGCGACGGACATGAACCCCGGCACAGCCTGGTGCGAGAATATGCAATTTGCAATTGCCCTGGCCTGCCGCTACCTGCGCCTGACGCCAGCCCAGGCGATTGCGGCGGCGACAATCAATGCCGCGGCAGCGATTGGTAAGGCCGATCAGATTGGCTCGCTGGAACCCGGCAAACAAGCCGACCTGCTGATCCTGGATGTAAACGATTACCGTCACCTGGGTTACCGATTCGGGGGCAATCTGGCACATACGGTCATCAAGAAGGGCACATTCTATCCCATTGGAGGCTAAATCATGGATAATCTACTCTCCTTATTTCTTCTTTTGATTGTTGTAGGCATTGTATGGGGAATCATCAAAGCGATTTTCAAGCTGACGATGAAAATTTTCTCCTGCGGCTTATTCTTTATTCTGGCAATTGGGGCTATCATCTACCTGGTGACCAATTCCTGACGTATGCCAACCGTCGAAACTGCACGCGCCTGGTATCCGCAGAACGATCCCGTTCACGGCTTTGATCATATCTTGCGCGTGTACCGCATGGCCGAACGACTGGCTCTGGCGGAAGGCGCGGATATGGAGATCGTGCAAGCCGCCGCCCTCTTACATGATGTATCCGGCGGCCAACCGTCAGCCAAAAGTGGGCACCGAAAGACCCACCAGCACACCGCTGCTGACTTCGCTCGTCAGGTACTGCAATCCGAGGCCTGGGCAGATGACCGCATCCAGGCCGTGGAGCATTGCATCCGCGCTCACCGTTTCCGCGATGAGCGCGAGCCGCCGCAAAGCATCGAAGCGCAGGTGCTTTTCGATGCGGATAAACTCGATGCCATCGGTGCGATTGGGGCCATACGCGCTATTGGTTACGCGATTCTGGCTGAGCAGCCTTTGCATTCGGAGCCTTCGCAACATTTTTTGGAAACAGGCGAGAAAGAACCCGGCGAGCCGCACACACCCTACCACGAACATCTGTTCAAACTACACAAACTCAAGGATCGCATGTTCACTCGCAGCGGGCGCGCCCTGGCCGAGAAGCGCCATATTTTTCTGGTAGCTTTCTTCGAGCAGTGGCAGGCCGAACTGCGTGCCGAAAGGTAATTTTCACCGCAAAGCCGTGAAGGGCGCAAATTATTTAGAGTACCTTAGCGTTTTTTGCGATGTTTCGGTCAAACACAAACAATGCCAAAAATCAAAGGACGCACAATTTACAAAGGTATCGCCGAGGGCCAAGCTCTGGTGACAAGCATGGGGATTTCATTTTTCGGTGGTGTAGACCCCGATAGCGGAGTCATCGTCGAGCGCGGCCATGAACTCGAAGGGCAATCCGTGGCCGGGAAGATTTTGGTATTCCCCACCGGCAAAGGCTCCACTGTGGGATCGTATACCCTCTACCGGATGAAGCATAACGGGGTGGCGCCAGCCGCCATCGTTAACGCCGAGTGCGAGACCATCACCGCTGTGGGCTGCATCATCGCCGAGATTCCTTGCGTTGATCTGGTTGACCTATCTCAAATTTCCAATGGCAGTCATATCAGCATTGATGGGGCACAAGCCGTAATCGAGCTAGAGGAGTCCTGAGTGGAATTACCCCTCAACCAAATCCTGCAGGGCGACTGCGTGGACAGAATGAACCAACTGCCTGCCCAATCCGTCGATCTGATCTTCGCTGATCCGCCCTACAACTTGCAGTTACAAAACGAATTGCATCGCCCAAACATGACAAAAGTCAATGCAGTGGATGATGACTGGGATCAATTTGATTCCTTTGCCGCTTACGATGATTTCACCCAAAGCTGGCTGGCCGCCTGCAAGCGCCTACTTAAGCCCACAGGCAGTATCTGGGTGATCGGTTCGTATCACAATATTTTCCGCGTGGGGGCGATCATGCAAAATTTGGGATTCTGGATTTTGAACGATGTCATCTGGATCAAGACCAACCCAATGCCTAATTTTCGCGGCGTGCGCTTTACCAATGCCCACGAAACCCTGATCTGGGCCAGCACCGCCCAGGGTGCGCGCTATACTTTTAATCATCAGGCAATGAAGGGGCTCAACGACGAAAAACAAATGCGCTCCGACTGGTGGCTCTTATCCCTGGCAACCGGAGCGGAACGTCTCAAGGACGAAAACGGCAACAAAGCCCACTCCACGCAGAAGCCCGCTGCGCTGCTTTATCGCCTGCTCCTGGCCGCCAGCCAGCCCGGTGATATCGTGCTGGATCCGTTCTTTGGCAGTGGCACCACCGGTGCAGTCGCCAAACGACTGCACCGCAACTGGATCGGCATCGAGCGCCAAGAAAAATATATTCCTCTGGCACAACAGCGCATTGAGGCCGTCCAGGCCGAACCTTTCGTAGAGAACACTTTCGACGTACGTGGCAAAAAGAAAACTGCCCCGCGAGTGGCTTTTGCCCGTCTGCTCGAAAACGGTTATGTGCAACCGGGCCAGAAGCTCTATTATCAAGCCGATCCCGCTCGCAGCGCCACGATCAAACCCGATGCGCGTCTGTGTGCAGCCGATGACTTCGAAGGCACCATGCACCAGGTGGCTCGTCACTTCGCCGGAGATGCCCCTTGCAACGGCTGGGAAGTCTGGTTTTACCAGGATGGAGAAAATTTCATCAAGCTGGATACTTTACGACAACAGTTCCGGGATACCATCGCTTGCATGGAAACCGAAACCAAGCGGGGATAAACGATATTTGAAGCAATGGTAAAATAGCTCCCATGTCCGTAGGAACCGCCCGCACAATTATGCTCAAAGTAAATGACGCCCAGTGCCACGCCTGCCGCAAATGCCTGGCCGGGGAGGTTTGTCGCGGCAGCGCTTTCCGGCGCTTCGACCACGAAGAAGCGCCCTTTATTGATATGAGCCGCTGTTGGGGTTGTATGGATTGCATCGCCGAGTGTCCCTTCGATGCGGTTGTGCGTCACGATTATGAATGAAGAGCTTTGACAAATTCCTAATTGGGGGAATTGGTTGCGGGGTAGCATGTCTCTGTTTATTAGCAGGGGCGTCCATACTCCTGTTTCGGCTGCCCATCGGATCTGTAGCGAAACTTACCTCCGAGGGTGGACCAACCCAAATTGCGCCAACCCCGCTGGGGACAGCCCAACCCCCTGAGCTTGATTCCACCCCCGTGCTTCAGCCGACCCTCACCCTATCCAGCCCGGCGAAAATCCCCGCTGGTGAGCAGATAGGCCATATCGTCTTCACCTGCTATGTGGGCGGATTCGACCAAATTTGCCGGATGAACGCCGATGGCAGCGGGCGTACGCAACTCACCGATGTCGAAGCCACCAATTTCTATCCTTCGCTTTCCCCCGATGGGCAAACAATCGCCTTCGCTTCCCGACGTACAGGCAACTTTGAAATCTACACGATGCATGTGGATGGCAGCGGGCTTACTCAGTTGACCAACAGCATCGGCAGCCTGTATGCGCCTGAATTTTCCCCCAACGGACAACAAATCGTGTTTACCAATGCCAGCGGAAACCAATCGCTGTGGTTGATGACGTACGATGGAAGCAATCCCCATGCGCTCACCGTTGCTCCCAGCGATGAGATTGACCCCACCTGGTCACCCGATGGCAGGCAGATTGCTTATGCGTCATCCGCGGCTGGCGCCCGGCAACTGTATGTGATGAATACCACCGGGGAGAATATACGCCAAATAACCCATCTCGAAAATATGGGCGGGCGTAGCAGTTTTTCCCCCGATGGGCAATGGTTGACCTTCTATGCCGGGCCTGCAGGGGGGCATAATATTTACGTTATTGGTGTGGATGGAAACGGACTGCGGCAACTGACCAACGGCGGCGATAATCTGGGGCCAAGCTGGTCGCCGGATGGCGAATGGATTGCTTTTACGTCGTTTCGGGATGGGAATAATGAAATATACGCCATTCGACCAAATGGCAGCCAGATTGTGCGCCTGACAAACAGCCTGATTTCAGACTGGCAGCCGCGCTGGGGGAAATGAGAAGTGATCAGGAATCGGTGGGAAGTGGTGAACGCCTACGCATCTTGTAGAAACGATGGCAATGGCAATAGAAATTCTCCCAATTTTGATTTATAATCAATACGTGTAGCAAGACACAGCTACGTCCAAACCCATCCAACTTCAGGACCGGTCAACCAATTACAACAAATAGAGAGGTGTTGATATGTCTGAAAAAGGCAAGAAAGACAAGGGCAAGCGCGAAGATAAAAAAAAGCCCAAGCTAACGATCAAAGATAAACGCAAGGTGAAGAAAGAGAAGGAAAAATCTTCCTAACCTGAGCGGTATACCCTATAATCCCCATCATCCTAAAAATAAAAAAGCCCTGGCGCAATCCAGGGCTTTTTTTGGAATATTCTTTGCGAAGGCGTTTGCCTGAGCAATTACTTTTTTTTATCAATCAACAGGAACCGGCTGGGCGACAGCCGCGAGTTCGCCAATTGGGGTTGTGGCCCGCCAGAAGCCGATAAACATCAATACGGCACCAACCAATTCGCCAATATACAGTGCTGCAGGGACACCCATGCGGCTAAAGGCACCGCCAAATGCCGGGGCCAAAGCGCCAGTTGCGATCAGAATATTGCCAATCGTACGATGCAACAAAACCCGCTTGCGGAAGAAAATCCATGCAGAGTAGATTGCCCCGCCAACCAGAGTCAACGTGCCATAAATATTAAAAATGGGCGTGAGGCCGCGCACGCCGGGGGTCACAATCGCATGGCCGCTCAACTCGCTGCCGGTGTGTAGGCTGCTAGTCAGCAGGCCAGGATCAAGCTCGGCAGTGAAAACGCGGTACGCGCCATAGAGCGAACCGATGAGCAGAAGTATCATCAACGTACGCGCCCAGTTCTTTTTTGCGAGCAGGAACACGGTTCCCTGCCCCAGCCAGGCCGCGACCAGAATGGCCCCAAATAAATACCACAAGCGAAACACCAACGGATTCCAGCCAAAAGCGCCGTAAAAACCTTCACAGAATCCGCCAATGCCATAGAAAATCATCCCGATACCCCACAAGAGCAAATGATTGCCGCGGCCCTTCTTAAAATAACGCGCCAAAACAAAATAGGCAAATGCAAAACTAACGATCGAGGAAATGAAGGGTAAATAGGTATTGATGAAGGTCATAGAGCTTTTCTCCCAAAAAGCGGTTAGCCGAAATTTAATACCCCGATGCCTACGGCAACGGCAAAGACAAGCATGGCAACAATCAAAACAAACAACACACCAATCATGACAGGAACAAGGCGTTCATAAAAAACAGGGTATTTTCTTTTGGCTGATGGTCGATCAGAGCGCATAATGTCTTCCTGAAGAATAGTGATTGCCCAGTGTAATTCTGGGCGCACAAAATATCTATGTAGTTTTTTGCAGATTTTGATTAAGAATTGATAGTATCCGCCAAATCTCCTCAGGGTAGATTTCAGAAAGGGTAGATCCTATTCCGCTGAAAGCGAGATTTTTAAAATCTATGATTCGGGGGTTGGGAAGGGCACGTCTTCGACTCCCTCCGGGAGGGGAATGGCTGTTGGTTCAGGGGCATTCACCGAGAGAGTCTCGTTTTCAGGGGGCGGAGGAGAAAATTCTTCGCTGGACGGTGAGGGCGTCAAGAATTCCCGGGGAGCAGAAATTACATCCATGGCTGGGCCACCCTCGAAGGCAGCCAGGCGATTCTGTTCCACATTTTGAAAAACCAGCCGCGCTTCCACAACCACTACCAGTAAAAAGATCACCATCAGGGTGCGGATAATCCACCGACGGGGGCGGGTACGGATTTCCTTCGAACCCCAAAGCGATTTCCCAACAGATGGTGCTTGTTCGCCCGTTTCGAGGTTGCTTCGCATTTGGGCAATTAATTCATCCGATTGTTCGAACAGGCGTTGATCGAGGTCGTGATTATCTTCAGACATGCGCATACTCCTCTCACCGAACGGTGATCTGCTCTGCTGCCGCGCCCGGAAGGCTGACTGTGCCCGACCAAAACTGACCATTATTGGTATCAGCCCTGAAACGATAGGATCCGCTTCCCAAATTGAGACTGACCTGTCCATCGGCAGCGGTACGTCCCCCAACGCCAGTATAGCTGCCATTACTGTTGAAGGCATACACCTGCGTATTGGGTCGCGGGGTGCCATCTTCATAGCGAGTATAGATGCTGAAAGCCTGCTGCCCGGTTTCAATCGTCAGCGCTGTAGTTCCAAAAAGTGAAACGGAATCTGACCAATATTGACTCGCCTGATAATCCGCGCGGAACTTGTAATCTCCGGAAGCGACTTCAAAATTGGCGACGCCATCACTTCCAGTGCGCATTCCGATCCCGGCA
>CALCSH010000303.1 GCA_937893815.1 uncultured Anaerolineae bacterium
TCAGTCAGGCCATCGAGCGCAGGCGGCTGTATCAACGCAAAACGATTCTGTTCGTCGATGAAGTCCATCGCTGGAATAAAGCCCAGCAAGATGCCCTGCTGCCGCATGTGGAAAACGGCACCCTCACGTTGATTGGCGCAACAACCGAAAATCCCTATTTTGAAGTCATCGGCGCCCTGGTTTCGCGCTCGCGCGTATTTCAATTGCGCACTTTAAATCCTGCCGCCGTGCAAGCCTTGCTGGAACGCGCCCTGAGCGACCCCGAGCGCGGTTATGGCAACCGCAAGGTGAATCTCGCCCCCGACGCACGCCATCATTTGATCCACGTGGCTGGCGGCGATGCCCGTAACGCTCTCAACGCCCTCGAGTTGGCTGTCGAGTCCACACCGCCCGATTCGGCTGGAGTCATCCACATCTCGCTCGATGTTGCCCAGGAATCGATTCAGCGCCGTGCCGTACTCTATGACAAAGATGGCGACTCGCACTACGACACCATTTCAGCCTTCATCAAATCCGTGCGCGGCTCTGACCCCGATGCCGCGCTCTACTGGTTGGCGAAAATGCTCTACGCCGGGGAAGACCCACGCTTCATCGTGCGCCGCCTGCTGATTCTAGCCGGGGAAGATATCGGTCTGGCTGATCCCCTGGGGCTGGTGGTCGCTAACGCCGCCGCCCAGGCCTTCAACTTCGTCGGCATGCCGGAGGGGATCTACCCCATCGTGGAGGCTACGCTCTACCTTGCCACCGCCCCGAAATCAAACTCCGCCGGGGCTTACTTCAAGGCCTTTCAACTGATCGAAAAAGACGGCGTCGGCGAAGTCCCAAACCACATCAAAGATGCCAACCGCGACGCGGTCGCCTTGGGGCATGGCAAGGGGTATAAATATTCCCACGATGGCCCCGGGCATTTTATCCCCCAGCAATATTTGCCCCGGCAAGTGCTGGGCACATACTTCTACCGCCCATCGGATCAGGGCTACGAAACGCAGGTTCTCGAGCGTCTGGAGCGCTGGCGTGCGGCACAACGCAAGGCCTTGGGCATCGACAAGGCCGAAACCTTGCCCGAACTCTCCGAAGACACGATCACCGACATCAAACGCAAACATAAATCCGGCCAATAGAAATAAAACGCGGATAATCAAGTGACAGTCACTTGGGAAGTGACTGTCACCTGCACAAATTCACCATATGAGCTAACAAATCCGTGTAATCCGTGTTCTATTTTTTCTCATTCCACCAGAGCCTGAGCAGCTTCGTTCTGTGTCTAAATACCATCCAACGCTTGTTCCAGATCGGCGATCAAATCCTCGACATCTTCAATCCCCACCGAATAACGGATTAAACTCTCCGGGATGCCCATCGCGGCGCGCTGCTCGGGGGTGACTTCTACGTGGCTGGTGGTGCGCGGCGGCCCGGCGACGGTTTCCACCGGCCCCAGGTTGGCAGCAATGTGGGCGTATTTCAGTCGCGGCAAAAAGACCCGCACGGCGTCAAAATCGCCCTTGAGAAAGAAACTCATCATCCCGCCGAAACCGCGCATTTGCTTTTTGGCGATCTCGTGATGCATGTGCGTCTCCAACCCCGGATAGAAGACATCTTCTACCTTTGGATGTCCCTTAAGAAAGCGAGCAATCTGCATCGCATTCTGATTCTGGCGCTCGATGCGTAAGGCCAGCGTCTTCAAGCCGCGGATCATCAAGTAGGCCGCCATCGGATCCAGCGTAGCTCCATTGATCTCACGGTAAGCAAATGCTTTATGAACCAGTTCCTGTGAACCGCAGATAATTCCGCCCAGGGCATCGGCATGCCCGCCGAGATATTTGGTGGCGCTGTGTAGCACCAGGTCGGCGCCCAACGTCAGCGGGTTGGTATTGATCGGCGTGGAAAAAGTATTGTCCACAATCACCGTCGCACCGACGGCGTGACCGGCCCGCGCTAGACGGGCAATATCCACTACCTTCAATGTCGGGTTGGTGGGCGTTTCCAGATAAAGAACCGTACAGCCTTTGGCGATTTCGGTCTCAATCGCGGCGTGATCGCTGGTCGGACACAAGGCGGCCTCGATATTCAATCGCGGCAAAAAGTGCGTGAAAATCTCGTTTGTGCCACCGTAGGTATCCTTGATCGAAACCACCCGATCACCGGGTTTCAGCAGGGCGTAGAGCGTGTTACTGATCGCCGCCATCCCTGTGGCAAAACTGGTGGCCGCCTCAGCCCCTTCGAGTTGGCGCATCTTCTCTTCGAAGACCTCCACCGTGGGATTGGTGTTACGGCTGTAAATATGACCCTTTTCTTTCCCCAAGGCGACATCATACCAATAATCGAGATCATCATAGCCAAACGAGACGCTGTGAACCACCGGTACCTGCGTGGCGCGCTGCCAGCCATCTTTCTTCTCTTCACCCGCCCATACTGAGAGCGTACCAAAGTTAGGTTTCTTCTCTGTCATTATTTCTCCTTTGAAATCACAAAGGGATCAAAGGCGCACAACGTCATTTTCGTGTACCTTCGTGTCCTTCGTGGATGATTATTTATTGTCGCAAATATGAGGCCCCATTGACATCGATAATGGTTCCAGTTGTAAATTCTGCACCTGCCGAGGCCAGGAAAAGTGCGGCATAGGCCACTTCTTCCGGGCGGGCTACGCGGTTTAGCGGGCTTTGCGCCCGAATTTGCTGGCCGCTTTCACCAGCCAAACTCTCGGCGGCCATTTCCGTCTCCACAAAGCCGGGGGCCACTGTCGCCACGTAGATATTGTAGGGAGCCAAGTATTTTGCCAACGAGCCGCCCATGGCGTTCAGGGCTGCCTTGCTGGCGCCATAAGCGGGTCCTTCGGGTTCGCCGCGAAAAGCCCCGCGTGAGGAGATATTGATAATTCGCCCGCTCTTTTGCTGCATCATTTGCTGGGCCGCACAATAGCTGGCATTGGCTGCCCCCAACAAATTAACCTCCATCACACGCTGCCAGCTTGCCTGCCATTGCGCATAACTCACTTCCGCAATCGGGTGCGACTCGTAGATTCCGGCATTGTTAATCAGAATATCCAAACGCCCAAACTGCTCAACGGTTTCATCTACCATCGCTCGCACCGCATCGGCATCGCCCATATCGGCCTGCACCATCCGATGCGGTTCGCCGCCCAATGCGGCCAGAACTTGCTCGGCTTTTACACGGTTACGCCCATAATGAACCATCACTTTTGCCCCTGCCTGTGCCAGCATGATGGCGATCTCGCGCCCAATGCCTCGGGACGAGCCAGTGACTAACGCGACCTGATCGGAAAAATCAAACATCATCTGCTCCTAAAGGATTAACCACAATACATTTGCGCGGCTTCCGCCAGCACATAAGCCAAATCGACCACCGAGGCCAGATCCACCCACTCTTCGGCGCTGTGCAAGCCAAAGCCGATAGGCCCCAGCAGCACGGTTTCCATCCCGGCATCCGCAAAAAGAGCCGCATCAGTCCAGAAAGTTTGACCGCTGTGGGCGGATGTCTCGCCGAGGCGATTTTCCAGCGCCCGATCCAGAATCTGGACAATGGCGGCATCCGGGGCGACCACAAAGGGGGCGCGCTCGAACGTGGGCTTGAGCGTGGCTTTGAAGGTGGGGTCTTCCTCCGCCAAACGATCTACGATAGCCTGTAATTCAGCTGTCGCTTGCGCTTGAGTCTCTCCGGGGGCAGTACGCCGCTCAATTTGCAGCAAACAACTCGCCGCGTAGACACTGATCTCCTTGCCCCCTCGGAGAATCGAGGCGTGAAGCGAGGGCGGCCCAGTTAGCGGGTGTCCCGGCCGCGTCAACAATTCCTGCTCCAGCATTTCCAGTTGAGCCAGAAAACGTCCCATTCGCATATTGGCGTCCAGGCCCTCCGTATAACGGCTGCCGTGCGCCGCCCGACCCAACGTTTCTACATCGTACCAGATGAACCCGCGGTGCGCCCGGCAAACGCTCATATCCGTCGGCTCGGTGACGATGGCGGCATCGGCCTGCACCTGGCGCAAGAGCGCTTCAGTGCCAATGCTGACGTATTCATCATCGGCCACGGCGGTAATTAACAAATCACCCGCCAATGGAATTCTCGCATCGACAAAGGCTTTGGCGACCGCCATCATCGCTGCCAGACTGGCCTTCATATCCTGCGCGCCGCGCCCAAATAACCGCCCCTCACGAATTTCTGCCCCGAAGGGTGCCACGCGCATGCCATCCACACCGACTGTATCCATATGGGCGTTGAGCAGCAAAGAGCGCCCGCCGCCGGTGCCTTTCAATACGCCAACCACATTCACGCGCCCCAGCTCAAGTTCGTAGAGCGTAGTTTCCAACCCCAATTCTTTCAATGCTCCCGCCACATACGCACCAATTTCAGCTTCGCCCACCCCTTCCGGTGTCAGCGAAGGGTTGACCGAATTGATACCGACCAGGTCTTTCAACGTTTCGATCAGATAAGTTTCATCAATAGAAATCATGTTCACTCCTTTATTTTGGTGTATTATACGTTGTCAGCCGTTGCACGTCAGGACGTTTGACGCTAAAAATAGAGTATCATATAGCACTAAACTTGCTCCCTGCAACTTTGAACTTTGGGTCACTGGGAATCCCCTAAATCTGGGGTTTCTCAGGGCAATTCCTAAAGACCCTGAACTTTTTTACAGGTACCTATGCCAACTATCTTACTGATCCGCCACGGCGAAAATGAATACGTCAAAAAAGGACGATTGGCCGGAAGACTACCCGGTGTGCATCTCAACGAAACCGGGCAACAGCAAGCCCAGGCACTGGCTGAAAATCTCAAGAATGCGCCGATCAAAGTCATTTACGCCAGCCCGCTAGAACGCACAATGGAAACTGCTGCGCCAATTGCCACGGCCCTCGGCCTGGATGTGATCCCCAATCCCGGACTGCTGGAAATAGACTTTGGCGACTGGCAAGATAAAAGCCTCAAACAACTCTATCTGCGCAAACTATGGAAAACTGTCCAGCAAACGCCCTCTCGCATGTGTTTCCCCAACGGCGAGAGTTTTTTGGCAGCCCAGGCACGCATTGTTACCGCCCTTGAAGAGCTTTGCCAAAGGCACCGTTCCAAGGATTTGATCGTCTGCGTATCCCACAGCGATAGCATCAAACTGGCCGCGGCCCACTATCTTGGCATGCATCTCGACCACTTTCAGCGCCTGATGATCGCACCCGCATCTGTCACGACCTTATTTCTCAGCGAAGGCCAAGCGCGGGTGATCAATATCAACACGAAACAAGTCAGCAAGTATGCAAGTTAGCAAATTCAACCTGCCACCCTACCAACCTTCCACCCGCAAAATGGTATACTTCTCTCATTAATCATCCTACACATCGGAAAAAAACTATGCCAAATCAAGAATTTAACTTCAACCCCGTTGACAACGTCACCGTCGATGCTCTCGGCCCTGCTGGGCAACGCGTGTTTTATATCCAGGCGCAAAAGGGCGATCAAACGCTGACCCTGATCGCCGAAAAATTCCAAATTCAATCGCTTTCCTTGGGAATCGAGCGTTTTATATCTGAAATCGCCGAAAAATTCCCAGATTTACCCGCCCCCAAACAGGTGTATAACAAAAAAAAGATGCGCATTCAACCACCGGTTGATCCGCTTTTCCGCGTCGCTAATATCGGCCTGGGCTTTGATATTGAATCAGACCTGGTGGTTATGGTCATCCATGAGCTACTGCCCGAGGGTGATATTCTTGAAGAAATCGAGGATGTGCTGGAGGCGGAAGATCAAACCACGGAGGGCGATAACCCCAGCGTGGTTCGTTTCTGGTGTACGCGCGGTCAATTGTGGGTGCTCAGCCGCTGGGGAATAGAGCTCGCTTCCCTCGGTCGGCCTATCTGCCCGCAATGCAACAAGCCTATGGAGCCTGAAGGCCATTTCTGTGTCAAGAAAAATGGCGGACATAAACGAAATTAGAAAATCAGCAAATAGGTAGATTTGCTGATTTAAATTTTTTATTCCCCCATGTTCAACGAAAATTCTCTCATCGCCCTCGAAACTGGCACGCTCACTCTCGAGGGCGAATTCATCCACGGGGCCAATACCACCTTCCTTGTGCAGGTGCAACACCAGGCTGAAGATTTCCGCGCCGTCTACAAACCCCAACAGGGAGAACGCCCACTATGGGATTTTCCCGAAAATACGCTGGCACATCGCGAAACCGCCGCTTATCTCGTCAGTCAGGCTCTCGGTTGGGAACTGGTACCCCCCACTGTCTATCGCAGCGATGGCCCCTATGGTCCCGGCTCTGTGCAGCATTTCATCCCCCACAACCCCGAATACCACTACTTCAACCTGAGCGACGAACATTTCCAGCGCATGCCGCCCGTGATTCTTTTCGACATGCTGATCAACAACGCCGACCGCAAGGGTAGCCATTTGGTGTTTGACGCCGACGATCATCTCTGGCTGATTGATCACGGCATCTGTTTTCATGTGGAGGAAAAACTTCGTACTGTGATTTGGGATTTTGCCGGAGAGCCGGTTCCGCCTGAGCTTTTGGCCGATTTGCAAGCCCTGAATGAGAAGCTCCGGACTCGCTCGGCGCTGGTAGCCGCACTCGAAGAACATCTCGCCCCCGAAGAGACCGCCGCTTTACAAACCCGCGCGGAAATCTTGCAAACTCTAGAAATTTTCCCACACCCGCCCAACGACCGTAGAGCCTATCCATACCCACCCTTGTAAGTCTAGACGTCGGGATGTCGGACGTCCCGACGCATTAGGAGATACAATGCCCCACTACAACCTCGCCTTCCTCGGATTCGGCAATGTTGGCAAAGCCCTGGCCGAACTACTGCTTCGCAAAGCCGCTGATATTGAAACCAAACGCGGCGTCACTTTCAGGGTGACCGGCATCGCCACCGGCAGCCGCGGCAGCGCCATTAATCCAAATGGGATTGACCTGCGCAACGCCCTTGAACGGGTAAAGAATAACCAACGCCTCGAAGAACTCAATCTTCGATCTGCAACTTGCAACGATTCACTAGAATTTATCCAAACCTGCAACGCCGATGTGCTCTTCGAGACGATTCCCGTCAACTACGAGAGCGGTCAACCGGCGATTGACTATATCCGTGCAGCACTCGAAATGGGGATGCACGTCACCACGGCCAACAAAGGCCCGGTGGTGCATGGCTATCACGAACTGACCGCCCTCGCCAAAGCCAAAGGGCGCAAATTCTATTTTGAGTCCGCGGTGATGGACGGCGCTCCCGTCTTTGGCTTGTTCCGCGAGACGCTGCCTGCAGCCAATCTCACCGCTTTGCGCGGCGTGCTCAACTCCACTACCAATTTATTGCTCTCCCGCATGGAAGATGGCGAAAGCTTCGAGGATGCCGTGGCCTACGCTCAATCGATTGGCATCGCCGAAACCGATCCCAGCGGCGATGTAGATGGCTGGGATGTAGCGATCAAAGTTTGTGCGCTGGTCTCGGTGATGATGGGCGTTCCGCTCAAACCGCACGATGTAGATCGCACCGGCATCGGCGGCATCTCACTGGAAGATGTGGCCCAGGCCAAAGCCGAGGGGAAACGCTGGAAGCTGGTTTGTGAGGCAGTTCGGGAGCAGAATCAAGTTCGGGCACGCGTGGCACCCCAAAAGGTGGGCGTCGAATCGCCCCTCTTCGGGGTTATGGGAACTACCTCCATCGTCGAGTTTGAATCCGATGTTTTAGGCAAGCTCTCCCTGATCGAGGCCGATCCCGGTCCCCATACAACCGCCTACGGTCTGCTGGCCGATTTTCTCAACGCGGTCGCCTAGAAACGGCAGCGTTTTCCTTCGATCTACCATAAAAACAGGCCAATTCCGAATGCGGTACAATAGTAAGGAGATTTTCTGGCGTAGTTTCCCTCAAGTAAGGAGGAGGGCGTCATGGCAAACCCCCATTTCTGGCCACTTGTATTGGATGCGTTAACTGCACTGGGCAATCATTATATTCCAGCGATGGATATAGTTGCCGCAAAAGCGGGGGCTAATCGCGGCAGTTGGGCGTTGCTGCTCAGCGTATTGAGTTTTGATCCCGAGCCAGTTTCTGTCGAGGCGCTGAAAACCCGAATGCCTTGCCAGGAATATAACAAACGCCTGGAAGAAACCGCAACGCAGGGGTTATTAATAATTGTTAGACCTGGGGAATACGTGCTCAGCGAAACGGGACAGGAACTGGTGCAAAAGATTATTCTGACTGCCTACGCCCGTATGGAAAACCTTGCGCCTATGCGGCCTTCTGACCTGCACTATTTGGCGGTGCTGCTGCGCCGATTGGTCAAGGCCAGCCACACTTCGCCCGAACCACCCGGCAAGTGGAGCATCACCCACAGCCGTCGATTTGATCCCGGCGAAAACGCTCCGTTACTGATTCAGGTCGATCAATATCTGAGCGATTTGGCTGCCTATCACGATGACGCCCATTTAGCCGCCTGGCAACCCCTGGGTTTTGACGGCCCCACCTGGGAAACACTGACAGTAATCTGGCAAGAGAAATCGGTCTCATTGGATGCGTTGCACAAAAAACTGCACCATCGCCGACAGAGTCGCGCTGTTTATGAAAATGCGCTGCGGGCGCTGGTGGAGCGCGATCTGATAAAAAGTAAATCCGGCGAATATTTCCTGACTCCGCAAGGCCTGGAACTGCGTCAAAAAGCTGAGGATCAAACGGACGAATATTTTTTATCTCCGTGGAATCACCTCGAAGACGAAGATTTGCAGGCTCTGGAGAACCTGCTCAAAATGATAACTGAAGGATTGAGCTAACTCTCATTTTGCATCCCAACAGCGATGAAATAAATTTCGAAAAAATCAGCCGCAGAACTTTTTCTGCGGCTGATTTTTAACATTTTTCCCTTCTCAGGTAAAGAAGATACCCGGGGGATAGATCACAGTTACTCCACCGGAATAGCTTCCAACTGTGCCACCATCTCGGCAATCACATCGAAGCCGCCCTGCCAAAACTCG
The DNA here is from genome assembly GCA_937893815.1 of uncultured Anaerolineae bacterium. Taxonomy (GTDB): domain Bacteria; phylum Chloroflexota; class Anaerolineae; order Anaerolineales; family UBA11858; genus NIOZ-UU35. The sequence goes on from CALCSH010000303.1 coordinate 8,978, forward strand.
GCTTTGGTAATATCGAGACCCGCTGCAGCGCAAATATCCGCCGAGGAGGCCGAGCCGCCCGCTTCGAGAATTTGGATATAGCGCGGCTTGAAAGAATCTCCTTCGGCCTTAAATTGCTTGTAGAGCGAGAGCACCAGCAACTGTCCAAAGCTGTAGGCATAGACATAGAACGGCACGTGAAAAAAGTGGGGGATCGAAACCCATTCCCATTTAAATTCGTCGCTCAATTCAACGGCTTCGCCAAATTGCTTTCTGAGATTCTCCATATAGGCTTCCGAAAGCTGGTCAACCGTAGCGCCTTCCGCTACCATATCGTGCGCCGTGACTTCGAACATGGCAAAGAAAGCCTGACGCATAATTGTGGCATAGGCATCATCGACCTGACGGAAGAGAATATCACGGCGTACCGCCGGGTCTTGTTCCACTTCTAACAGGCGATCAACCAGCAGCATCTCAGAAAAAGTGGATGCGTTTTCGGCCATGGGCAGTGCAGAGTGGAACGTAAACACGTTATGATCAAAGGCCAGCATGGCATGGATGGCGTGGCCCAACTCATGTGCTAACGTAGCGACATCATTGGCTTTGCCCTGATAGTTTACCTTGACATACGGCGTGTGTCCCGGCACCACCGAAGCGCAAAAAGCGCCATCTTGCTTGCCCTTGCGCACTTCGCTGTCAATATGGCCTTCATCGAAAACTTTCTTGGCTAACTCAGCTACACGCGGCTCAAACTCTTTGAAAGCATCCAACGTTAAATCGACAGCCGTATTGAAATCGTAGGTTTTATCGGCCTCGGCCACCGGTGCATAGATATCGTAACGGCGTAATTTTTTCTGGCCCAGCCATTTTGCCTTGAGTTTGAAATAACGCTGGAAGATGCCCGCGTTTTTCTCACACACATCCAACAGAATGTTGACAACCTCATCAGGCAAATCATTGACCAGATTCCGGGCCGAGATCGGTGTCATGTAATTGCGCAGTTCCACGTTTTCGGCGCGCCAGTCACGGATCAAATTCTGGTACATCTGTCCCAAAATGGAACCATCATCACCGTAGATACGATATTGCTCCTGATAGGCAGCTGCGCGCAGATCAGGCGCATTGCCCATTATCAGCACAGAGAGCTGCCCGCGAGTAAATTCCTTTACCTCGCCATCCACCTCCACCTTGAAGGCGTAGCGATTGGTGATCGAATCATACAGCGTTACCAATGCCTGAGTACCGGTAACATCTTTAATATTGATGATCTTTTCTTCCGCCTCGGTGAGGGTATGCGGTTTGAAATGGCGCATCTCCTCCAACCAGTAGCGGTAACCATCGGAAAGGTTCATCAGATATTCAGCTTTGGCACTATCCAAATCTTTCCACCACAGCGAGAAGAACAGGGTCAGATTTTGCACTTTAGCAACAAATTGCTGCACACGCGCATACAGCGATTGCACATCCTGATTTTGTGTATCGGCAGCAAAAAGCATCCCGGGGAATGTCGCGAGACGACTGCCTTCGATAGTCATTACTTCAATTTCTTTGATCACGTCCATGAATTCTTCGAAATCGATTTCCGCGGTCAGCACGGAGCGGCGTTGTTCAAACGCAGCAGCTTTGGCTTCCAAATCCTTGAAAGATGCTTCCACTTCAGGAGCATCAATCGCGGGAAACAGATCAGCAAGACTCCAGGGCGATAATTGATATTCGGTCATTTTATGTACTATCCTTTTTTTCTATCGGCGAAATGAGGTTTAAATTATACTCGATTGGCATGTGCCATCTGTTTTCCCAACCAGCATAATCACAGGGAGC
>CALCSH010000304.1 GCA_937893815.1 uncultured Anaerolineae bacterium
ATTATTCCGCCCAAAGGGGTAATAAGCATCGGAGATGTCATCCATGCCCAGGCAAACCAGCACACCTTCTTCGAGAAGTTCACCAACACGAGCATGCAGCGGGCCGGTGTGGGGATCACTGACGACGCCCATTTGGGCTTTTTTGAGCAATGCGGCTAATTTTTGCAAGTAAGGTTTGGGATACATTGACATGGCCCGGGCGTGGTGCGCCAGCGAGCGGCCATGCCAGCCGCGTTTGATTGTCTCCAGGGCCATCAGTTCCAGGGAGCGCAGGCCAGGGTCACCGGCATCATCAACCAGCATCGATACCGGTTTATCGAACTCTTGGGCGATATCGTAGCAAATTTTGACATGCTCGGCGATATCGGCATCGGTGAATTCGATCCAGGGGATTCCACCGACCACATCGGCACCCAGATGCATGGCCTGGCGGACAAGGTCAGCCGCCCCAGGCTCACGCACAATGCCATCCTGGGCAAAAGCCACTACCTGAATATCTACGATCCCTTTGAATTCTTCACGTGCGCGTATCAAGGCCTTGGCGCCAATTAACTTGGCCTTGCTATCCACATCGGCAAAAGCGCGGATATGCGTGCCACCATAAATGGCAGAAAGGGCAACCGCCTTGCGGACATTCTTAATGATCCAGGATTCGTCATACGATTCTTTGATGCGTGCTGCCAACTCAATGGCTGTCATGGCTTTGCCCATATCCGCCCCGTGATAGTCTTTGAGGGCCAATTCATCCATCATCGGCAGGGTGTATACCTTACACAAGTGCAAATGGGCATTGACGAAAGCCTCAGTGACCAGGTTCCCCTGGGCATCAATTATGGTTTGCGCCTCACCAGAAAGGCTCTCCCCCAGGGCGGCGATTTTCCCATTGGAGACACCAATATCGTAGCGTATTTCAGGTTCACCACGGAATTGACAGTTTTTTATCAGGATATCGAATTGAGTTGTCATCAATCTTCCTTAAAAAGTATTCGAATGGTGCGGAGTATATCGCACTTATTCACGATGATAGGGCTTCAACAACGCCGCCGGGTAGGACGCCTGACGGCCCGCAATCACCAGGGCGATGATCGTAACAATATAGGGCAGCGCCAGGAAAGTTTCATAAGGTATGGGCAATTGCAAACCCATGGCTTGCAGGCGTAATTGTAGAGCATACGTACCACCGAAGATCAACGAACCCAACATAACTTTGGAGGGATTCCAGTTTCCGAAGATCACCAGGGCAATCGCAACCCAGCCGCGACCTGCGACAATTCCATGCGTGAAGGCTCCAAGTTGGGCAATCGACAAGAAAGCGCCACCCATTGCCATCAACCCACCCCCCAAGCCCAGCACAATATAACGGATACGAAAAACATTAATCCCGGCTGCGTCGGCGGCTTCTGGATTTTCGCCCACGGCACGTACTTTCAAGCCAAAGCTGGTGCGATACATCACCCACCAAGAAACGGGCACAATAACCAAAAAGGCGATAAAGGTTAACAAATATTGATTCAGGATGGTGCCTACTAGCGGGATATTTTCCAATAGCGTCAATTGCTCAAACGGCGCGATCGATGGCGGAGTTGATCTGCCGCCATAATTCAAACGGAAGGCATAAAGAGCCAATCCACTGGCTAACAGCGTGATCCCCAGGCCAGAAACATGCTGGTTGACTCCCAATGTCACAGTGAAAAATGCCATCAAAATGCCCAATACAATGCCGATGACAACAGCCATTAGCAAGCCCGTCCACAACGACCCGCTGATATCGGCGATATAAAACCCAACGAAGGCCCCCAAAAACATGATCCCTTCAATGCCCAAGTTAAGCACTCCCCCGCGTTCGGAAAATGTCTCACCGATGGCTGCCAGCAAAATCGGTGTAGCGACCCGCAAAGTGGCCGCAGTTAGTGTGGCGATGAACATAGCTACGACCATCATGCCCTCCGAATTCTATAGCGTTGCAATAGGAACATTCCCAAGATCACTAGTAGCATGGTCGCCTGGGTGACTTCGCCCAGGTAGATCGGCACCCCCAACGCCCGGCTGACCGTTTGAGCGCCGGTCTCGACCAACCCGAAAAACAAAGCCGACCCAGCCGCTCCCAATGCATTCAGTCCACCCATGGTGGCAATGATAATGCCCGTATACCCATATCCTGGAGAGAGTTCCCCAATCAGATGATATTGGATTCCAGCGACTTCGACGTAACCGGCAATGCCAGCGATGCCGCCACTGATCAGAGCGGCGACCAGCATCGTGCGCTCGACATGAATCCCGGCGAAGCGCGCCCCCTCTTTCCCCAGGCCGACTGCCCTGAGCTTGAGCCCGAAGCTGGTTCTGGTTAGCATAAACCAGACGATAGCTACTGCCATCAAAGCCAGCACAAAACCAAAGTGCAAGCGAGAACGTGCTACCAACTGAGGTAACCGTGTATTCTCAGCAATCTCAGGAGATTGAGGCCAACCCGATTGCGGATCGCGCCAGGGACCGTTCAAGATGGCACTGATGATGAACAAGATGATCGAGTTGGTCAACAAAGTG
>CALCSH010000305.1 GCA_937893815.1 uncultured Anaerolineae bacterium
GGGGAAATGCTATCCCCTCGTCAACTGGAGGCGCTCTCGCTGGCAGCCGCCTACCCGGATAAAACCACCGCCGAATTGGCAAATCATCTCAATGTCGCCAATTCCACCATGCGCAACCTGCTCTCCGGTGCCTACCTGCACCTGGAGGTTCACAGCCGTCTCGCTGCAGTGGCAAAAGCACAACGACTGGGCATCCTTGTACAGGAAGAGTTACCGCCCGCTAACCTATAAAACGAATTCTCCAAACAACGCCTCAGCCACGCATTGAAAACCTGGCTTTTTTTACGCCATTTTTTCGGCGTTTCTCCCGTATTCAGCGCAAAACTAAAAACACACATTTCTGCACCCATCTACTATAATAAGCAATTGTCACCCGGTCATAGTACTGTTGAAATCACCGATACTGCTCGTTCGGCAAGGCTATTTCATGAACCAACCGTTCCGCCATTGGCACCATCTCGAGGTATTTCTCCCCTGGCTAACACTTGGCGTTTTAGTTGTTTTCCCGTGCCAGGAAATAAACAACAGATTGTGGAACGTTTGGTGTCCGGGTTATATTTTTTGGCTTATCGGAACAATTTCGGCGCAATTTTTGCGACCATACTGCCTATGGCGTATTTCTATGCCATCTATCGCTCCCGTTTTGGAGGTTTGAAAGTGCGCACGTACCGGTTAATCGCTGCCTGCTGGTATTTCATTCTGATGGGAATTTTAGCCGTGATTCTCTCAATTGCAGCACACCGGTTTATTCCCCTCGAATCCAACTATACAGAATGGTTAGTAGCCTTCGTCATTTCGATTCTCACGGCAGGTAGTTTTTCACATTTTATACGCTGGTTTGAATTTCGCATCCTTGGCGCAACTTTAGATCCCCAACACCTTTCGGAAATATACACAGATCGTATCACTACCAGCCTTGACCCGAAAAACCTGACACAACTGATTCAGAACGAGCTGCTCCCCAACTTGATGGTACGTCAGGCCGCGCTGCTGCGCATAAATCGCTTTCAAAGTCCAACTGCCTTGCTACAAATGGGGCTGGATGATGATCAACTTCCCAACGAGGAACAAATTCCGGCGCTCCTTGCCATATCGGGCAGATATATTGCGCCACATTCTGGGCAAGCGCTACCCTGGATTCGGCTGATCCTGCCCTTGAGGGTCACGGGGGAATTACAAGTCCTGTGGTTACTGGGTCGGCGTGACCCGGACGACTACTACGCACCGGGAGAAATTCGCGTGCTCAAATCCATTGCGGATCAGATTGCTGTTGCCATGATCAAAAGTACGCATGTGGAGCATTTCCACGCGCTTTTTCAGACCGATATGGAAACAACCGAAAAACGAAAAGCCAGCCTAGCGAGCGATTTACACAATGTGGTTCTCAACAAACTCGCATCTCTGGCAATGAATATCAACACCGACGATTTCCCCGATTTTGATGACAAGTACCAGAATTTGAACGATGAAATTCGTAGCATTATTAGCGAGTTGCGCCCGACAATGCTAAATTATGGTTTAGTGCCCGCGCTGGAAGAACTCAGCGACAAGATCTCAGACTCCACCGCAGACTCGTTCATCCATATGGAAATTGATCCTGCAGATGGTCGCTACGGCCCGGAAATTGAAAGCCACCTCTACCGTATTGTACAGCAAGCTGTTGATAATGCTCTACGCCACGCCCAAGTTGATGAGATCAGTATCAGTGGACATTGTCAGCCGGGCGATTGTCACATCTGCGTGATCGATAGCGGCATCGGCTTCCCCAATGCCGAAGTTCAAGATTTTAACAGTGTGCTGAGGAACAGGCATTTTGGCATGGCTGGCATGTACGAACGCGCCGCACTGATCCATGCGCAACTTCGCATCCGTTCGCGCCCTGGCGAGGGGACGAACGTCTGCATTGAATGGATGGAAGAACCCCACAATTAAGTCGGTCGCTTCACTACGCGCTACGCTCTGATTTTCTTAGCACGCTTCCCCAACTCGATTCAATTCATGAAAATGTGCGTTGATCCATGATGAGTTTGTCGCTCATTTCAAGGAAGAGCGTTCAAATCGACGAGTATGGACTCGGTTTGGGCAATCAAATCTGCATCTTCGCTGGTTACCAATACCATCTCAAAATCATCGATCGCCTTGTACCGGAATCCACTCTGGTAATTGGCTACCGCTCGATTATAGTAGGCTTGCCCCAGCTCGGTTTCCAGCGCAATCGCCTTTGTAAAATCTTCAATCGCCAGATCGTATTTCGACAAACTCATATATGTGTTACCACGGAAATAGTAAGCAAAGCCATGCTGCGAATCAACAGTTAACGTTTGGGCAAACAATGCCAATGCCTGCTCGTAATCTTGCTGAAAATAGTATGCCAACCCAATACTGTAATACGCCTGGGCATATTCCGGATATTGTTCAATGACATACGTCCAATCAGTGATGGCTATTTCATAATCACTCAATTGAAAATAAGCCAACCCGCGCTGGTAATATGCATCCAAAGACTCAGGATTGATCTCGATGGCTTTGGTAAATTGTTCGATGGCTGACTCGTACTCACTCTTGTAATAATACGTCAAACCTGTATTGTAAACAGCCATATCGTACGTGGGGTCGAGTTGAGCGGCTTGTTCAAAATCATCCAGTGCCCGGTCGAATTCGCCTGCCCGCAGATACAACTCCCCACGATTATTCAACGCTATCGCGAATTCTGGATACTGCTCGATGGCGCGATCATAATAACTAATCGCCAATTCAGTATTCCCCAAGGAAGAATGTGCTCGCCCGAGGTTAAACAGCGAGAGCACATCGGCAGGATTCAGGTCAATGGCCTGGTTATATTCATAAATCGCCTGTGGAACTTTTTCTGAGAGGTAATAGGCATCCGCCAGGCGTTTATGGGCATCAGAATTCTCGGGTTCCAAAGCAATTACTTCTTTGAAATCGGCAATCGCAGCTTCGAGATTTTCGTTCTCAAAATTTACAATCCCGCGGTTGAAAATTGCGCTCGTCAGAGTCGGTTCCAGAACGATGGCTTGCGTATACGCATCCAGCGCGGCCTGATATTCTCCTAATTGGAATTGAAGGTCGCCCACACGCTTATACACCGAGGCTACTGCTGGCTCCAACTCCAAAATCGTCTGATAATCTGCCAGTGCGTTATCAAAGTCTTCCATTTGTTGATAGGTTGTTGCACGGTTTGCCAACAGTGTGAGATTTTCAGGCTCAATTGCCAATGCGGCCGTCCAATCCTGAACAGCAAGCGCATCTTCACCCAGAA
>CALCSH010000306.1 GCA_937893815.1 uncultured Anaerolineae bacterium
CCATATATTCCGGCGGGAACACCTGCACGGTAGTTTTTTCAGTGGAGTCAAAATTAGGTGGCCGGGGCGATGTAGAAGGCGACCATAATATAGTGCGAGAGCGCACCGAGAATCACAAAGATATGCCAGACTTCATGGAAGCCAAATTTACCGGGAACGAAATCCAGCATCTTTGTGATGTAGATGACTGCTCCGAGGGTATAGATGATGCCCCCGATCAATAGCCAGACAATTGCTCCAGCGGGCAGGGCGGCGAGAATTTCTTTGATGCCGATGATCGCCAGCCAGCCCATGAGGATATAACCCCCGGCGGTCAGCCAGCGCGGAGCTTTGATAAAGAAAATCTTCACGCCGATACCGACCAATGCCAACCCCCAGATGATGCCCAGCAGGCCCCATTTCCAGAACCCGCTGAACATATTCCAGCACATCGGGGTGTAGGTTCCGGCGATCAGCAAGTAGATGGCGGCATGATCGAATTTCCGCAAGCGGGCGATAACTTCAGGTTTGGCATTGATCATATGGTAAAAACCGCTGGCGAAGAAAAGTAGTATCAGGCTGATGCCGTAGACGAGCAGTGAAACTACTCTCCCTGTATCACCCCAACCGATAATCAACAAGACAATCAGCCCGATGATGGCCGCGATGGCGGTAAAAAAATGGGTCAACCCGTTGACGGGTTCACGTAATTTGGAAAGCATGTAACTTCCTTTCGAGATGTGCGCATTTACGGAAAACTTTGAACCGCTGAGTATGCGGAGAGCGCAGAGTATTTCTTTGTTGCTCTCCGCGGTTAGTGATTTTAGGGTCTCTGAGATTTCGCAAGGTAAAGCCCAGATTTGGGGGTGTGGCGGGTGTGAAACACCCGCCACACCCCCAAATCTGGGAACTTCCACGCAAAGTCTCAAAGAGCCTGATTTTATTAGCGGCGCTTCACAGGGCCGTTCTCGTATTGTACGCTGAATTGGGGTGATCGGATAGGATTGGAGATTGTCATTCTCGCTCAAGATACATGCGGATAACAGCACCTTCGGCGAGGGTCTTCAGGCGGCGGCGCTCTTTCGAAGGCGAATTATTCGGGTTATACCAGTATGGTGTGCCCACCTTTACGCTGTGCGACTCCTGAATAGCGACCGGGTAATAGGCCAGATTTTGCCGGGTCTGTTCGTAATACTTTTCCCCCAGGCGGAAAATGGTTTTCTGGAAGGGAGCCATATTGGTTTGTGGATTCAATCCCAGGCTTTCGTCTTCGGGGAAGACCAGCAAGATTTTGCCATCCAACAGGCAAGCTATACTCGCTTCCCAGGTGGCTTTCATATTCTCGTAGCCGCGGTGAACTGGGATACAGCCGACAGATGTCAGCAGCGGCACGGTGATATGGGAAAGCATTTTAGAGATGATTTTGCTCAAAGGCGGGCGCAACTTCAGGCGGCGTTCGACGAAATCCATATTCAGGTAGGCCGCCGCTTTCTCGTAGTCAACCATGTGTTCGTGAATCCAGGGATGTAGCCGCAGCGGGATCGTAGCGACGGCCCCAATTGGGCCAAGCGCCCCCAGGTGGTTGCCGATGAAGACGGCTGGGCCATGCTCCGGCAGGTTTTTACCCCCCAGCAATTCGCCGCGCCAATAAATCCTGTTCAATAATCTTGCCAGCAGGTGGTAGAGTGGGTCATTCATCGAAGCTCCCAATGATATCGAACCCGGCTAATTTTTTATGTGCGATCTCCTACGCGAGTCATAATGGCGCGGGCTGCCCCTGCTGCGCTCAGTGCGGCAGCAATCGTCTCGCTGTTCTCGGCTTCAGCCAGGGCAATTATATTACCGCCGCCCCCCCCGCCCGAGAGCTTGGCGCCCAGCGCTCCCGCGGCGCGGGCAGCCTGCACCAATCGCTCCAGTTCCGGCGATGAAACACCCATTTCCCCCAGCAGTTCGTGGTTTTCGTTCATCAGCGGGCCGAGGCGTCCAGGGTACCCGCCCTCGATGGCTTGCCGGGCGGCGCGGGTGATACTGCCGATGGCGGCGAAAAGCCGTTCGTAACGCGCTGGCTCGGATTGCCAGCCGCGACGCACGTCGTCGACGGTCGTTTTGGTAGGGCTGCCGATGCCCGTATCGCCGATGATGATGGTGAAGGGTTTGGCGATGTGGAAGGTTTCGATAATGCCCTCACCCCCGACCCCTCTCCCAGCGGGAGAGGGGAGTTTTTTTTTGAAATAGACTGGCTGGGCATATGTGACAACCGTATTATCGATCCCCGAGGGCGTGCCGTGGTGGATTTTTTCGACTTCGTAGGCCAGTGCGGATACCTGCTCATTGGGGAGGGGCTTGCCGAGATAGCCTGCTAAAGCCCGAATGACAGCCACCGATACAGCGGCTCCCGACCCGAGGCCAGATGCCACCGGGATGCTGGAACTCACCTTGAGGGTGCAGGCCGGGATGTGAGTCACGCCCAGGAGTTTGGCTACCCCCTCGATAGCGGCAGCCAGCGCATGAGCCGAGTCGAGTTCGTCCAGCATTTTGTCCAGGCCAATGTCCGGGGCGAGAATTCGCACCGCACCCGAGTTTCCACGAATATTTGGCGTGATGGTTGCTCTGGCGCGCACCTGCATCACCGGCACAGCAATCGCTGGTTGCCCGTAGACAACCGCATGTTCACCAAATAGAATGATTTTGCCAGGAGCCGAGGCAGTGAATGCGGGCATGATGTTTTGGGGGAGTTTATGAGAGGTAGAAAATCACCAGCACGGTTAATCCATAAAGTGCGATGGCTAATTGGATGGGGCAGTCGGAAAGAATCACATCTTCGGGCGCGCTGCCGGTATTTTTGACCTGAATCAGGTATTGGTAGCGGAAGATGCTGTAGAGTACGAAAGGAATTGTCAGCATCATGGCGTGGTTGTCGGGCAGATTGGGGGCCGAAAAAGTGTACAGACTGTAGGTGATGATGGTCATGCCAGAAGCCAATGTGATCAATTGGTCGAGAAATTCCAGCGTATAGCCATCGAGTACACGGCGATGGGCGTTATTGCCTTCCGCCAGCAGGCCAAGTTCGGCGCGGCGCTTCCCGGTGCCGATCAGCAGCGCCAGGAAAGTGGTGAAGATATACAGCCAGGGTGAGAAGCGTTCCACTTCGATCAGGGTTACACCAGCGGCGACGCGGATCACGTAAAAAGAGGCCAGCACAATGATATCGAGCAGCACCATGTGCTTGATCCACTTGGAATAGGTTAGATTGAGCAGCAGGTAGAACAAACCAATGGCGGCAAATCCCGGTGAGAGCCAGTAGGCCATCGGTAAAGCCACCAGCAGAATGAGGGCCGCCGAAATCCATGCTGCGGGGATGGAAAGCTTTCCGGCCGCGATCGGTCGTTTGCATTTAGTGGGGTGCTGGCGATCAGCTTCGACATCGGCGATATCGTTGATGATGTAGACCACGCTTGCCAGCAAGCTGAAGACCGCAAATCCGGTGAGAAGATGCACAAAGGCCGGGAGATTGGTCAGCTTGCGGTCGAAGATTAGCGCCACAAAGAGAAAGATATTTTTGGCCCATTGTTTGGGGCGCATGGTTTTAAGCAAAGCAGTCGGCATGATGAAATGATAGTTTGGAATAGGTGATTCGTCAATCAAGGAATTGGGTCATCATTAAGGTCGTGATGCGATAAAATTTCACCGCAGAGTGCGCTGAGTGCGCTGAGAAAGCTTTAAAGACTCCACTGAAAAAACTACCGTGCAGGGATTCCCGCCGGAATATATGGGGGTGGTGGCGAAGCCACCACCCCCATATATTCCGGCGGACATCTCCGTCATCGGCTTTTTGCAGTAGAGTCTTTAAAATAACTCTGCGTTCTCCGCGTACTCAGCGGTAATAGCTTGTTGTTGGGGGTAAGGTACATTGGAGATCGGTAGTTAGGGGCGTTGCCCTAATCACACAACCCCTGATTACCTGATACCTGCTAAAATACCCCTATGTCGAAAAAAATCCGTGTTGATATATTGCTTGTCGAGCGCGGTCTGGCCGAAAGCCGCTCGTTAGCGCAGCGCCTGGTGATGGCGGGTCAGGTACGTGCCAATGATCAGGTAGTGAGCAAGCCTGCCAACAAAGTGGATGCGAGTGTGCACCTGACCATTGACCACGGCCCGCGCTTTGTCTCGCGCGGCGGCGATAAGTTGCAGGCGGCCTTTGATGCTTTCGATCTGGATGTGAACGGCGAAGTGTGTGCCGATGTGGGTGCTTCCACAGGTGGGTTTACGGATTGTCTGCTTCAACACGGCGCGGCGCGCGTATATGCCATCGATGTGGGGAAAGGCATCCTGCACTGGAATCTGCGCAAACATCCGCGTGTGGTAGTGATGGAAGAGACGAACGCACGTTTTGTCGAAAATCTGCCAGAACCAGTGCGTTTTGTGAGCATGGACGCTTCTTTTATATCGTTGAAGATTTTGCTGCCGGTTGTGAAGGGGTGGCTGCCCTCACCTCACCCCCTTTGCCCCCTCTCCTCTCCCGG
>CALCSH010000307.1 GCA_937893815.1 uncultured Anaerolineae bacterium
CCAGCCCATCGGCCCCCGTGTGGAATTCGGTGCTGCCTACTTCTTCATATTGGGGGATCATCTTTGGTGGACTGTATGGGTCGCTGGCTTCCTGTCGCTCCCAGGTGACTTTGCTGAAGGTAGCGCTCAATGCCATGTCGGGGGCGGAGTTCTGCTCCCAATCGACGGTAATGATATCGAAGCCGATCTCGATTCCGGCGCGGCCCACCCAGGTATCGGGGCGCACGCCGATATAGGTTTCGGCGGGGTGAATAGTTAGCGCGTGGCGGGCGCTGATGGGGAATCCGCTTTCGTCGGTCATGGTGACTTCGAGAGTGTAAGTCTGGGTGCTCTCCTCGGGGAGGAGTTCCAGCTCGAGGTCGAGAATCCCCTGCGAGTTAGTTTTGGATTCTCCGGAGTCGAGTACTTCGCCATATCCACCATAAGCGAAGCGCATCCACGAAGGATATAACCAGGCATAGCTGTCTGCGCCCACGCGGTAGCCAGGCAGATCGAAATACGATCTTTCTTTATACAAACTCCAGGAGAGTGGAATATCACCGGCAGGTGCATCAAAATAGTAGCGCGCTTCCACCTGAGCCTGGATAGTCTGCCCGCCGAGCAATTCGTCGCCCTGATCGGGCAGGCTGACTTGCAGATTGATTTCCGGCTTGCGATACTCGGCCACATCGAACCACAGATTGCCGTAGGGTGTGGAGATAGTATAGGTGCCGGGGATAGCATTTTCTGAAATCATGTAATCGCCGCTCACGGTTCCGAAAGGTGAAAGGGGATATTCACTCTCCATCAGCTTATTGTTGCTGGCATCGTAGACGGTCACCGGCAACGTGCTGAGATTAGCCGGGGTATAGCGGCCATTAAAGGCCTGTCGTGCTACCGCCCGGAAGTAGATGGTCTGCCCGGGGCGGTAAATGGGGCGGTCGGTGTAGATATAGGTTTCAACCTTCGTACCGCTGTAGTCGCTGCGGATGCCGAACTCGTAGGAGTCAATCCCTTGTGTCCAGCGCGAGACGGTTAGCCCAAAAAGATCATCGCCGGGTCGCCCGGTGAGGGCAAAGTAATTGCTGTAGAGGTCTTCTTGTTCAGGAATATCGTAGGTGACCACACCGTCATTATCGGTGATATCGCTATAAAGCAGGTTGCCATACGCATCATAGACGCCAACGGGGACGCCAGTCACCGGCGTATTGGTGCGCAAATCGACCACCCAGATGAGAGCCTGCGTGGGGCTTAGTTTGAAAGTCAGGTTGAGATTGCTGGAAACCAGTACATACGGCCCCGGCGGGTAATTAATGCCGGGTGTTTCCAGGCGCATGAAATACAACCCCGGGGTCAGCCCGCCGCCTTCGGGAGTCAGACTCAGTTCGGTTGTATACATGCGATCACCGGGTAAATTCAGCAATTGACCCCAACTTTCGAAATTGGGTGGCTGATAGTTTTGGTAATAGTCGTAGTAGCCCGGTTGCAAAAAGGTCATGAAGTCATTGAAGGGTAACACCCCTAATTGCGTGCCTACGTAATTCAGGTTGGCGGCTTGCGCTGACAGGCTGGTTTCCTGTGGCATCAAAAACAAGGTTGTGTCATAGTGCCCAAAATGCAGGGTAGGGTCAAGGGCGCCAGTCGTAAATGTGTAGGGATAATCCATACTCATGGTGCCGCCCCAAGGATCGGGGATATTAGCATCGATGGTGACTTGATATTCGGTCAACGGCAAGAAATCGGCATTCAAATTAAGCGCATCGTTGTCTTCATTCCACCAATACCTGAGGTTGTCCACATTCGGTGTGATGGTGATGTAATCCAGCAAATCATCATGATCGAGCAATGGCCCGCTGAAGTAGATACTCGCGCTGCTGTAGGCGCGCAGCGTGCCACCCTGATACGGGTCGGTTGAAATCACCATCAGATTGGGTATGGTGTGGAAAACATACTCGTAGGATTCGCCCAACGGCGTGCCACCCAAGGCCTGCGCGCCAAAAGGTAGCTTGATGTTGTATCGCGTGCTGCGCGCCAGCGGCGCATCGGGCGTGAAGATCATCACGGTGTTATTTTCCTGCCATTCAAATATCCCGCCGACGAAGTTGTTGGCTTCATCCCACAGGGTGAAATTCCCCTCGACGCTGATAGTATCCATCGATTGGTTGAAAGTCAATGTGATGGGCTGATCCAGCGGGATGTTGGTATCCGTGTCGATAGGGTCAACCGAGAGCAGTTCCGGCGAGGATGTGATGAAACTCCACTGGCTCGCGGAGGCCAGCCGCACCCCGGCGTTACTTTGCAGATCGGGGTTCAGGTTAATACTGTAATACGCCCCGCCAAAGAGGGCAGTATCGGGATAAAAAATATATGTGCTGGTATTGACCCATTCGCCATGGCCATCCACGGCAGGTTCAATCAGCAGCGCATTGGGCTGTGTGGCCGGGTCTGCGCCCAGGGGTACTACCGGCTGGTTGAATGTCACCACCAGCGCCGAGCTGGGGTCCACATCGCTGAGGCCGGGTTCGGGTAAGAATTGCACCACTTCCAGCGGGGGCAGGGTGAAATATTCCATCATCACATTATCGAGCATCATCAATCCGTTGGTGGCTTGCGCGGCCTTATCCACGTAAACCTGTATATCGGCTGATGTGGGCAACGATTCTGTAGGGAGAATTTGCAGCGTGGCTTCATTGAGCCAGTTGAAATTAACGGGGATTGTGCGCGAGCTGCCATCTTCAAGGATCAATTTCAAAGTCAGAGTTTGCTCAACCGTACTGGGATACATGGATTGATTGAAATAGATGGTCAGCGCACCATCGAGGGGCAAACGTGTGCCCGGGGATGGGTCCATTTCAATCAATGCCGGAGGTAGTGGCTGTGGCGTGGGGGTGATAGTCGGCGTAGGAAGGGCCGTGGCCGTGGCCTCCGGGGTCGCGGACTGAAGGGCAGATGGCAGCACACAAGCCAACGAAAGCAATAGTATTGCAGCGAGTACGAAACGCCAACTGATATTTTGAGAGGCTATGAGGTTCTGATTGTTCATTTGAACTCTCCTTGGAGAGAAGAAAAGCCGTAGTGAAGTTTTGTTCCAATTTGCATTTCCATTATACACGCGGAATCAAAAAGGCTCCCAGAGAGCCAGAAATACAAGTTGGCTCAGTAGAAGGTACCCAACAAGCAAACTACATTAGACCACTTACATGCACATTTTATTCACAAGCGCCAAAAAGAGCCGCAACATTTCTGCTGCGGCTCGATCATGTTGTTAAGCCTGCGTTTGATGTGTTTAGTCGGCCAGTGTGCTGGTATCACCCACATCTTCGCCCAGCGCCTGAGCTTTGAGCAGACGGCGCATGATCTTACCGCTGCGCGTCTTGGGCAAACTTTCCACAATCGTGACCGTTTCCGGTTTGGCGATGGGGCCGATCTCTTTACCAACGTGCTCGCGCAACTCGAGAGACAACTCGTCGCTGCCGGTGCGGCCCGCCGTCAGAATTACATAGGCATGCACAGCATTGCCTTTGAGTTCGTGGGGCAAACCGATAACTGCTGCTTCGGCCACTGCCGGATGGCTGACCAGGGCGCTTTCAACTTCCGCGGTTCCCAGCCGGTAGCCACTGACTTTTAGTACGTCATCCATGCGCCCGATAATCCAGATATATCCGTCTTTGTCTTTACGGGCCGAGTCGCCGGTTTGGTACATATTGCCAAATTTACCCCAATACTGCTCTTTGTAACGCTCATCGTCCCGGTAGACGGTACGCAACATACCTGGCCAGGGGCGCTTGAGTACGAGATAGCCCTCCTCACCGGGCTGGACGGAGTTGCCGTCGTCATCCACGACGTCAGCGATATGTCCGAAGAAGGGTTTCGTGCCTGAGCCGGGTTTGAGCGGCGTGATCGGCAGTGGGGTGATTACGAAGCCGCCGGTTTCGGTCTGCCACCATGTATCCATAATCGGGCATTTTTCGTTGCCGATGACCTTGTAATACCACTTCCAGGCCTCGGGGTTGATCGGCTCGCCGACGCTGCCTAGCAGGCGCAAGCTGGAAAGATCGTGGCGTTTGGGCCAGGCATCGCCAAAGCGCATTAAGCCGCGGATCGCCGTCGGGGCGGTGTAAAGGATCGTCACGCCGTATTTTTCGATGATGCGCCACCAGCGGTTGGGGTAAGGGAAGTTGGGCGCGCCCTCGTACATCATGCTGGTCGCGCCAGCGATGAGCGGGGCGTAGACGATATAGCTGTGACCAGTGATCCAGCCGGGATCGGCTGCACACCACCAGCGGTCTTCTTCCTTGATGTCGAAGACAGCTTTCAGGGTGGTGTAGGTATACACCTGGTATCCGCCGTGGGTATGAACCACACCTTTGGGACGTCCGGTGGTGCCCGAGGTATACAGAATGAACAGCAGGTCTTCGGCGTCCATTTCTTCCGTTTCGCATTTGGGGTTGGCGATCGGCAAATCCACCAGATCGTGATACCAGTAATCGCGCCCGGATTCCATGTAGATATCTTGCCCGGTGCGTTTGACTACGATGCAATGCTCAATGGTTGGTTGGCGTTCCATGGCTTCGTCAGCGATTTTCTTAAGTTCGACGATTTTGCCGCGCAGCCAGCCGCCATCGGCCGTCACTAGCACGCGGCTATGTGCATCTTCGACGCGCTCGGCCAGGGCTTCCACGCTAAAGCCGCCATAAACCACGCTGTGCGCGGCTCCAATTTTTGCGCAGGCCAGCATAGCGAATACCTGCTCTGGGATGCGCGGCATATAAATAGTGACAATATCGCCTTTATGCACGCCCATGCTCTTGAGAATATTTGCCATGCGGCTGACTTCGCGATTAAGGGCATGATACGAAAAAGTACGCACATCGCCTGGCTCGCCTTCCCAGATCAGGGCCAATTTGTTGCGCCGCCAGGTATTTACGTGACGGTCAATAGCGTTGTGAACAATATTGGTTTTCCCACCGACAAACCACTTGAAGAATGGCGCATTACTGTCATCCAGAACTTTATCCCACTTCTGGTACCATTCCAATTCCTCGGCGCGCTCGCCCCAAAACCCCTCCGGGTCATCGATCGAATACTGATACCAGGCATCGTAATCCTGCACATTGGCAGCGGCCACGATGTCATCCGCGGGGAAATAAACATCACCTTCGTAGTTATGATCCTCTGACATGCTGTAACCTCCATTGGTTTACTGATTTGCAATGACCTGCTGGTCAAGTTGTGAAAGAACTAACTCTATTTTTACCACGAAGGCTCAAAGGCACAAAGAAAAAAACGTTTTTTGCGCCTTCGTGTCTAGTGGTGAAATTCTCACTCTTGTGAAATCTATATCGGGATCGCTGAACTCCTTGAGGGAGCCAATACTTTACAAACAGAGCATGCTATTTACCGCAGAGCACGGATAAAAAATTTCCGCGTACTCTGCGGTGAATTTCTTGTCGGTATAAAGGCGAAGTTTTGGTAGGTTGTTACACAGGTTTCTTGAAAAAACCCCCGCGAATTGGAATGGTTACTCATATATACCCATCAACATGAATATGGAGTTGTCTTCATACTCTTCGCGCCTGGCCGTAGACACGTCTCTGGTGTGCGGTGGATCACGCTGATTTGAAAACAAGCTGCTTATTCAAGATAAAATTCCAAGCGAAGACCGCACTAGTTGCCAGGATGAGTGCGATGGCTTCACCGAGATGAAATCCACTTAGTCCCAATGCCATCACCCCGGTGTTGATGCCCAAGGCGGCAACATGCGTCAACGTGAAGAGCAGGGCGGCGCGCCAGGGGTTACTCTGCGATTTGAAGGTCCAGGTGCGGTTCCAATAGAAACTATTGATCATACCGATGGCGTAAGCTATGCTCTTCGCCAAAATGGGCAGCGAGGCCAGCCCTAGCGCGCGTGTCAGAGCGTAGTAAGTCGCCGCGTCAATGATGGTGTTCGATACGCCGACGAGCGCGTATTTGAGTGCCTGGATGATGGTTAGCTGAATACCCTCACCCTCGGCCCCTTTCCTGCGGGGAGAGGGAGGTCTGGAGTGTAGCGACAGACGGAGGGAGGGCAGCGATTTACTTTCCGCAGTCATATAGCACCTCGGGTTGTTGATTGCGTGGAGCGGGTTGCCCTAAGGCATCGGGTGTCTCCGAGATCCCCGAGGTTTCCAACTCTACCACGGAGCAATTCGTCCGCATCCACTCGCTTATCTCCGGCTTGTTTTGCGGGGTTCCCAGAATGAAGCGCAACTCGCCGCCATCGATCATCTCGATCAGGCCTGCCAAATCCACCACAGTATCGCCGCCGCTGAAACCGCCAAAAGTCAGCACCGGGCGACCGGTCTCTAAAATATAGGGTGCCGCGCCGCGGGCGTTATTGGTCGCCAATAGGTAGCTCTCAGGGTCGGTGTTTGCCTGCGTGTAGGCCAGCACTGCCTGCCCGTATTCATTGAGCAGTTCTTCATTGGGCGTCATCATCGAAGCCCGCGTATGATCGGCGTCGCCCACGCCCGCTGTGGGCAGGGCCACGTTGGGGTTGGTGTTGAGCACCGTCAGCGCCGACCAGGTCAGCGGCGCGACGAGCAAGGCTGCCAAAACCAGCCCCAGCCCTACTTTACGTAGTTTTGCCAGCGGCTTCAACATCAGCACGCCCATACCCGCCAGCCAGAGAGTGATTGTGGAAATGGCAACGCCCGCGGCGTATTCTGGATAAGAGCGCATGGTAAAAATCTCGAAGAGGATCGTCAACCCGGTGAGCAGGGTGCTCACGATCCAGGTGGAGGTGTGATTCTGCGCCCAGTGTTTTGCCAACGCCCAAAAGGTGATTCCAACCAGGGCAGCCAGCGGCGGCCCCAGCATCATTAGATAGTAGCGGTGGAACAACCCAGTCGTGAAGCTGAAATAGGCCATCACCGGCAGCAGCCAGCCCGCCCAAAGCACGATGCTGAGATGTTTTCCACTCAAAGGCCAGGCCCAACCGATCAGAACTAATACTACTGGCAGGCCGAGCATCACCAACATCAGCAGCCAGCTTGCCTCGGTGATGAGCGGCTCCTGAAATAAGCGCAGCACACCCGCCGAACCGGTCTCGCTGTTGTTCATGCCGCCGCCGGGTTGAAGGTTGGGGGTTGAAGGTTGGGGGTTGAGCACGTTAGGGTTTTGGGAATTACTCGGCGGGGTGCGCCCCTCGGGCACACAGACCAGATCGCCCTGTGGGAAAGTGTTGCACATACCATCGATGGTGTTGTTGCGTAGCGCTACTGTGCAGGCTTCACCGGCGCTCAATCCATTGCAGGCTGCCAGGGCTTCGGGAGGCGGCTGGCGGTTGTTCGCTGGATTCGCGCCGGGGGCCGGATTCCCATCGGAGGGCACGCCTCCACCTGGGGCCGGGTTCGCCTGCCCTGCTCCGGGAGCAGGACCATCGGCCACGCGGGGGCCATCTCCACCGCGGCCGCGGTCATTCAATCCCAAGCGGCTGAGGCCATTATGCCCGATAATCAATTCGAGCACAGTATTGTTCTCGCTGGAGCCGATGAAAGGCCGCTCGGCGGGATCGGTGAGATCAACCGCGGCGACCCAGGCAAAGGAGACAGTCAGTAATAGCATTGTGGCTGCGCCAAGTTGTAAAATGCGCCCCCACCAGGGTTTGCGGGCGCTGAAAAAGTAGAGCGCGTAGAAGGCGGGCAGCACCATGTAGGCTTGTAGCATTTTGATGTTAAAACCCAAACCCACCAGCAGCGCGCCGAAAAGCAGATAGCGTGTTTTGCCATTTTCGGCGGCCATAAGAAATGCCCAGGCTGCCAGTAGCAGCACAAAGACTAACAGGCCGTCAATGGTGTTGTTGCGCTCGGTGGCAATGGTGATGGGTGTGACTGCCAGGACGAGGGCGGCGACGAGACCGATCCACACGCCAAAATATTTACGCACCAGATGGTAGAGTACGCTAATCGAACCCAGCCCGGCCAACGCCTGCGGCAGCGCCAGAGCAAAGCCATTCACGCCAAAGAAATAGGCCGAAACCGCCTGCACCCAGAACCCCAGCGGGGGTTTGTCTACCGTGACAGAGCCGCCCGGCTCGAAAGTGGCGTAGAAGAAATTGTGCCACGACATGAGCATGGATTTGACCGTAGCGGCGTAGTAGGAGTTGCCAATGCTGTAGGCGCCAAGCTGGTAGAAACGCAAAAACGCGCCCAGGGTGAGAATAGCGCCCAAGCCGAGGACGGCTAGCAAGGTTTCTTTACGAGGGGTGGATTGGGGTGCAGTGGTCATGGAGCGCTCCTGATGACTGATACCTGTTTATCTGCTTTAAATCCTACTTCAAAGATGTTTAGAATTTGTTTAGATGGCTTTGGGATTTGGTTTAGAAACAAAACAGCCCCCAATCTAAAATTGGGGGCTGTTTTGCCGTAATTTTTTGCGAAAGCTATTTTCTATTCTGCCACGTACTCGTCAACCAACTCAATCGTTTCGTCGATGGTGCCATCGGAGCCGTAGTCAATGTCGATGAACATGCTGGTGCCGGGGCCTTCCCACTCGAGGAATTTCAAGTAGGCGGTGTCGCCGGGTTCCATATAGAGGTCGTTGTTGTTGAACCAGGATTCACCATCATCATCGATGCGATCCATGACGATCTCGTAGGTGCCATATTCGGTGGTGTTGTCGGTATTAATGCTCAGCGTGCCGTTTTCAAGGTCCAACTCGACTACGAATTCAGCGCCCGATTCGATATCCAGAGCCGCTACGATGAATTCGTAATCGGCGGCAGGAGTTTCGATGCCGAAGATCATATCGGGGGCGTCGTTATATTCGGTGCTGTAAGCCAGACGTTTGCCATCCGGGGAGATCGTGATGACATCTTTCGCACCGGGATCTAGATAGAGGTCGGCCACAACCAGGTTATAGCCAGGGCCGATCATGGCCACATCCGAGGTGATGCCTTCTGTGGCGCGGGCAGCATCCACGGTGATGGTGAACTCAATCCCCAGCGGGATGAAGTAGACCGGCTCGTTGTTGATATCCCAAATATCCACGCCGAATTTCATGTTATCGCCGCGGGCGCCTTCGATCTCGTTGATGAACTCGCCATCCAAAAAGCCGATGCGTTTGCCGTCCGTGGTCGTAATCAGCAAATCAGCCTGACCCGTGAGCCAAATCTGATTGAACTCTTGCGCCGGAGCGGCCAGCCCGCGGCCGCGGCCTAAGCTGGCATTGCTATCGCCCGAGCAGAAATCGCAAAACTGCTGTTCCAGGCGGCTGGTGATGCCGACAATTTCCAATGTGCCAGTGCTGGCATCGCCTTCGTAAAGCGATTCGGGTTCATCGGGGTTGGTTGAAGCCTGATATGACCAGGAGTTTGCGTTTTGATCAATCACCAGCACGCGCCCCATATCGGGCCAGTTGTTGTCGTACACTAATACATGGAAAATGCCGCCGCCCTGATCTTCGACTGCGTAGGGCGTAATAGCGTGCCCACCGCTGAAATCGGCCATATAAATACCCATGACCCATTTTTCAGCAGCGTTTTCGCCCTCATTGAAGGTTTGAATCAACACATCCAAAATAGCGTTGGGCGATTCGTTTAATTTAATGGAGGAAGCAGGCAGTGTCGCCTGAGTGGTCCACCAGTAGGCAATCTCGCGCTGCAAGGCTTCATCGGCCAGCGAAAGATCGTGGGCTGTCTCGCCGCCAAATTGCGAAGCTTCGATAATTTGGTCGTACATTAACATGCTCAGCACAGCCATGCCTTCGCAGTGACCGCCATCCATGTAATTGTTGATTTCGGTCATCCAGCGTTGTGCGGGCGGTGTGAGTACGCACTCACCCCCGGCCATGCTGGCGCAGACCATATCGCCGAACATGCGCTGTAATTCGGTAGCGGTGAGATTGGCAGAGATGGAATCGTTGCCGTAATTCTCAAAGCTGAAGCCATTATCTTCGGGACGGAAGCCGCTATCGGCAGCATCGGCGCCGGGGGCTGCGGACGCGCCGGAGGCTGATCCTGCCCCACTGGCAGAATCCTGCACCACGACCTCGCCATCATACTCTACGCTGTCACCGACATACCATGTCACCCCAACCTGGCCTAATTCCACATTTTCGGCCACGGCTACGATGGTAGAATCTTCACAGTCGGCGGCGACCAGCGTAAACGTGCCGACCAGATCATAATAGTCCCAAAAATCATCACCGGGTTCAAGTTCTACCTCGGCGAAGATGTGCTCTGCGGTGACTTCACTTTCGCCCGCGGGGACGGCGCCAAAGGCGCACAGCGTTGTATCGGTTTCGTTGATAATTTCGATATAAGGATCATCGTCTTGAGCCAATGCCGGGCGGGCGATGATCAACGCTGAAATAACGAGCGCTAACAAAACCAGCAGCAGCACAGCGGATCGCTGACGCCATTTGTGAAATTTGAATGTATGCATGCAATAGTTCTCCTAAAAGGGAATTTGGATAGATTTTATCCATTATAAACGGTTTTCGTGAAAATGGATATCTTCACTGTGCAATTAAATTGTATTCCAGTTGCAGTTCGCGCAATAATTTCATCTTTGTAGGACTTACGCACTTGTACAAGAGAATGCCCGAAAATAGGGGTGTGTGGGCTTCGCCCACACACACCCCTATTTTCGGGATATTTTTTATCGAGTTGCGTAAGTCCTACTTTGATTGAACCTATCCGTCTGGAAAAATGTAAATTCTATGGTTTCACCCTTGATGCTATTACAACGATGAATGCAACCAACCCTGCACAGACCGCCAGCGCCAGAAGAATGTTACAACCGATCCCAGCTGATAACCATGCCAATGATTTTCGTTTGCTCGGATTAGCAGCCTCGACAGGGATGGCGATGGTAATTTCCTGCGGTCTCGGGGCGGCTTCGATGGCATGGAGCACCGCGTGCAGTGCATCCATCCAGATATTCATATTTTCGCGGTTGAGTTGATCCATGCTCACGCGGCGGATATTTATCTTCAGCGCCTCGGGTAGAATCAGAATCTGGCGCATCTCGTAGGCTCCTGCGACGCGCATCAACTGTAGGATGGCCTGACGCATCGGGCTGTTGTCGTTCAGGAGATTTTTCATCCAGTTGGCATCCAGGGCGTAAATGCTCAGGTTGTGGAATAGCGGATCGTTGAGCGGCACATTTTCGTAATCCCCCAGGCTGGCAGGGAGTTTGCCGATCTCGCTCTTGAAAACAACCGCTGCCCGAGTGTGCAATGGCGCGGCAATCTGAATTTCGAGCGTCGGCCCACGATGAAAATATATTTCCACCTGTCGCCGGTTGATTTCGCCGTGATATTGGCGCCCGCTTTGCAGGTAGGCTGCACCTTCCATCTCCCAAAGAGAAAAAACATCATCCAGATAAGCCGCACGTTTTCGGATGCTGTTCAGGCCCCATATCACCGCACCGGCAATATCTGCCAGCAGGATGAATAGTAGTATTCCCATGAAAATCGCGAAATTTGTATCGGTATCACCACCCCACAGTGCTGCAATCAGCGCCGGGATAATGAATATCCCAAATGTCAGCACAACGCTGACAATCTGGAAGGCGATATTACGGGCGCATCCACTGCCATAAGTTTTGAGGAGTTGTTTTTCCATTAACTCACCCGGCTGAGAACAGAGATAAAGGTGACGCTACAAAATTCACCATAACGGCACGAAGACACCAAAAAACTTTGAGTGATTGCATCTCCGTGGTGAAAAGTCCTATGGATTCAGAAAATACAATGCTATCAAGGCACTGATATCTTTATCGGTGTGGCGCGCCAGGGTGTTGAAGAAATCTTCTCGCGTAGTGATTTTGTTACGATAGGTGTCTACATAATCCTTCACGAAAGCAAAGAACGCCTCATCGCCAATTGAAATGCGTACATCTTCCAGAAATTTTGCGCCTTGCAGGTAGACAGCATCGCGATAGGTACGATAATCGCCATTATAGGGCAGAGCGCCGTCTATAGGGCCAGATGGCACATAATAGTTCACCCGCGCATACCACCACCAATCTTGCGAGTCGGGGTATAAATTTTCATAAAACAAACGCTCGCTATAGGTGCAAAAGGCTTCATCCAGCCACGGTTCCAAAAATGGATCGTTGCCTACCTGCCCGAAAAACCACTGATGCGCGGTCTCGTGTGTGGTAATTGTCACCAGATAAGTTTCGGCGGTTCCATCATATGTGTTGAAAAATCCATTGCTGATGAAGATCAGACTCTGGTATTCCATATCGTGCAGAAAATCCGCCTCGACAAGGGTCAGACTGGGGTGTGGGTAGGGGCCATAAAGCTCATTATAGAGTTCCAGGGAATCGATCATGGCATCGAAGGCGGCCTTCCCCGCGACCTGGTGCTGCGGAAAAATATAAGCCTGCGCCAGCACATCGCCAACCTGCTCTTCAAGCAGCATATACGATGCGCTGATCGAAGCTACAAAGTTGCGCCCATCTTCGAGATGATAAAGATGCACATCGGCATTGCCCGTATCGAGGGCGCTGCTGCCTACCAACGTTACCGCTGGCGCATTGACCACCTTCAGGGACACATCATAATTCGCCACCGGGTACACCAGATGCTCGCCGTAATACCAGGTGGGGTGCACCACCCAGCCCTCGCCGTCTTTGTAGTCAGGCACAAATGGATACCAATCTACCAGATTGATCTGTCGCAGGGTATACCCGAAGGGGATCGGGCCGTAATCGTCCGACTGAATAATTTGCGGCAGATAAATTTCGTAGTCAATCGTCAGGCGACGGGCCTGGTTGGGGGCCAGCGGTTCTGCCAGCGGAATAATCAGGCTGGTTTCATCAAAATAATACCCTTCAATTGGTTGCCCATCATCCCATGTCAGGTTGTTCATTTGAAAAGCTTTGTCGTACCAGCGCGGCTGAATAACCAATAGTAGATTGGTAATGGATTCATGTGACAGGTTGGGGATAGTAATCGTTTGAGATACTTTCAGCCAACGAGTGCTGAAATCCAATTCGGCGGAGATTGCGTACTGGATTTCAGGTGGGGGCGCGGGTGTGGGGCTGGGTTCTGGCGTGGATGTGGGTTCATCCGTGGGGGTCAAGGTTGGCTCGGGCGTGGCATTCGCCGTGGGGGCAGGTGAAGCTGTCAAAGTAGGAACCACTTCGAGCGCGGCCCCGCAGGCAGTCAGCATAAGGGAAAGTATCATCAAGATGAAAAAGCGTTTCATGGGCGAAATCTTATCATGGAATGTTGCTCCGATGGGACGCACTTGAAGTATGCGTCCTGTTTTCAAAATGCAGTATAATCGGATGCAAATCAAATTTGTTTTGGAGAATTTATGAAAATTACCTGGCATGGACATTCATGTTTTCGACTATCGGCCCGCGGGCTGGCTACCGTGGTCACCGACCCGTATGATGATCAAGTTGTTGGCTACCAGCCACTAAACCTGCGCGGGCATATTGTTACGGTCTGTCAGGACGCTCCCGCCTACAATAATGTCGCGGCGGTGAAATCAAAACAGCGCGTGCTGCAAGGCCCGGGCGAATACGAAATTGGCGATGTCTTCATCACAGCGGTGCGCACCAACGGCAAACAGCGCGAAAAAAATGAACTCCGCAATACACTCTATGTATTTGATTTTGAAGGCGTGTCGGTTGCCCACCTGGGGGGACTGAAACACGTCCCCAGCCAGTCGCAAGTGGAGGCACTGGGAACCGTGAACGTGGCTCTGGTACCCGTGGGCGGCGAAAATATGCTCAATGCCGCCAAAGCCGCCGAAGTCATCAGCCTGCTGGAGCCGGGTATCGTCATCCCCATGCAATATAGCATGCCTCAATCCAAGCTCACACTCGACCCCCTGAGCAAATTCCTGAAGGAAATGGGGCTGGGCGATATCACACCTGAAGACGAACTCTCGATCACCACCTCTTCTGTTCCCGATGAGACGCAAGTTGTGGTGTTGTCGTATCAGGCCTAGCCTACGCGGTATGAACCCCATAAAAAGCGTAGATCACAAAGGCACAACTGGAGCAAAGAATGGCGGTTAAGTTGTTGATGTCGTGGAATATCCTTACCGGGCGCGAGCAAGAGTATTTCGAATTCGTTGTGCGCGAATTTATCCCCGAGATGCAGCAAATTGGCCTGAAAGCCACAGATGCCTGGGTGACTGTCTTTGGCGATCAACCTCAAATTCTGGTGACGATGAAAACTGATACACTCGAAGCGATGCGTCAAGCGATGCATTCGCAAGAATGGGATCAGCTCACCTTGCGTTTGCTGGATTATGTAGAAGATTTCGAAGTAAAAACAGTCGCCGCACGCCCCGGCTTCCAAATGTAGCGAATATCGAAAACAGGGGGATGTGGACGCGTGAGCGCCCATATCCCCCTGTTTTTTGTTGCTACTCGTATCATGAATGCTCTCTTTGTGCAAAACCTGCTCAATTGGTATCGCAGCCATGCCCGTCAGCTTCCCTGGCGCGGTCATCCCGACCCCTACGTGGTTTGGATTTCGGAAATTATGCTGCAACAAACCCGCGTGGAGACCGTGATTCCATATTTTGAACGCTGGCTGGCTCGCTTTCCCTCCGTTCAAAGTCTGGCCAAAGCCGATCAGCAAGCTGTGCTCCAACAGTGGGAAGGGATGGGCTATTACAGCCGCGCCCGCAACTTGCAACGCGCCGCGAGAATAGTCGTTGCACAATATGATGGCAAGCTCCCCGCGGATCTTGCTGAATTGCAAAAACTTCCCGGCATTGGGCGCTATACAGCCGGGGCGATTGCTTCGATTTGTTTCGGATTGGATGCCCCCGCGTTGGATGGCAATATTCGCCGTGTGATGGCGCGCCTATTTAATATCACCGAGGTGGCGCGTTCGACGGAAGGCGAGAAACACCTTTGGGGGTTGCTCAGCGAATACCTGCCCCCTGGGGAGGCCGGAGATTATAATCAGTCCCTCATGGAATTGGGGGCACGGATTTGCACGCCGCGTACCCCCAAGTGTGCTTCATGCCCGATCAACGATGCGTGCCTGGCGTTTGCATTGGGTGTTCAGGAACAGCGCCCGGTAAAAAAACAAAAACCACCTGTGCCGCATTATACGGTTACCGCGGCGGTTATTCAGCGTAACGGGCAGATTCTCATTGCCCGGCGCCACAACGAAGGATTGCTGGGTGGCCTGTGGGAATTCCCCGGTGGCAAGCAGGAACCCGGCGAAAGTTTGCCCGATTGCCTGAAGCGTGAAATCTGCGAAGAATTGGGTGTAAACGTCGATATCGGCACTCCCCTCGGAGTGTACGATCATGCTTACAGCCATTTCAAAATTACTTTGCATGCATTCGACTGTACCCTGCTGGCTGGCGAGCCTCACCCTCTCGACCACGCCGCCCTAGAATGGGTACTTCCAACGACGTTTGATGATTACCCCATGGGAAAAATTGACCGTCTGATTGCTAACTCATTGACGAGTTTACCTAAACTATGATGATTGTAGACGCTCACCAAGATCTGGCCTGGAATATACTGAGCTTTGGCCGCGATTACACTCGCTCGGCGCTGGACACCAGGCGTTTGGAAGCGAATAGCCAAACACCGCAGCATAACGGCGATACCTTGCTCGGTTGGCCCGAATATCAACAGGGGCGCGTGTCGGTTATTTTTTCTACCCTTTTTGCATCTCCCGCGCGCCGTACCATGGGCGAATGGGATTCACAGAGTTATGCCACCACGCCCGAAGCTCAGCGGCGCTATTCGGTGCAGCTTGATGCTTACCATCGTCTGACGGAGACACATCCCGATAAATTTCGCCTGATTCAAACACAGGCCGACTTGCGCGTTCATCTCTCGGAGTGGCAACTCGAAACTGCCACCCCAGCGGTGGGTTTGGTCATTCTGATGGAGGGCGCCGAAGCTGTAGGCAACCCCACCGAACTGGAAGAATGGTGGCGGCGCGGCGTGCGAATCATTGGCCCGGCCTGGGCAGGAACGCGTTTTTGCGGCGGCACCGGCGAACCCGGCCCACTGACGAGTGAGGGGTTTGCCTTGCTCGAAGCCATGGCCGATTTCGGCTTCAGTTTAGATCTCAGCCACATGGATGAAAAAGCAGCCTTGCAGGCTTTGGACGTTTACCCTGGCTCTATTCTTGCATCGCATGCCAATGCCGCTGCCCTGCTCGAAGGCCTGGACAGCAATCGTTTTCTCAGCGAGCGCGTGGTCCAGGGGCTGATTGAGCGCGACGCGATCATTGGCGTGGTGCCGTTTAATCGTTTTTTGCTCCCCGGGTGGAAAGTCAGCGATGGACGGCATTGGGTGACCCTGGATATGGTGGTCGCACAGATTGACCATATTTGCCAGATCGCCGGAGACGCTTTCCACGCGGGGATCGGCAGTGATTTCGATGGCGGCTTTGGCGTGCAAAGCACTCCGGAGGGCATCGACACAGTTGCCGACTTGCAAAAAATAGCTACGATATTGGAAGATAAGGGGTATACTGAACTCGATATTCAGGCTGTGTTGGGCCAAAACTGGCTCAAGTTTTTGGGGCGCAGCTTGCCATAAAAAGGATGATCAGCTTGGATAGAAAACCCAAAAACGGCACACGTCGAACTCGTGGGGGGTTGGGGCTGGTGATTTTCGGCTTCCTTCTTTTTTTATTGGGCGTGGAGCCTAATATTATAGGCGCAGACCGTAGTCCGGTAGTGGGCTTCGTGCAAATTGGTGTATTCCTGATTGGTTTGGCGTTCATCTGTTTGGGGGGCTATATTAGCCTGGTGAGCAAATGGGATTACCGGGAACGCACCATCGCCGAAGATATCGGTTTGCGTTTGGTCAGTACGGGCTATGTGGTGGCGATTACCTCGGGCATGGCAGATGTCTTTGGGTTTGGTTCGCAGCCCTGGCCCGTGATCCCCTATTTTGGTGAGATGCAGGCCGTGGGTGTTGTATTGGGAGAATTTGTGATTGCCATTGGCTTTTTGCTGATGATCATTTCACCTCGAAAGAAAAATGAACCCGAAAACCCCAAAATTTACATGGATATTGAAGAGTAAAAGCTCGGCATCGCCTTTATAAAATGAGAGTACCATAAAAAAAGTGGGTGTGGCATTTTCCACACCCACTTTTTTGTGATACGGTTATCGAAATCAAGCTGCCGATGTTCCCGACTCAAGAGCCGCCAGCATAGCCTCATTATTATCAAATTTAAAATCTTCCAGTCCCTCGGCTTCGGCGTGAGCCAGTTCGATAACTGTCAGTTTCTCCACTTGCGCTTTGCGAACGACAGCGTGTGGTAATTGGGAAACTTTTGCTTCAACAGCTGCCAGCACACTGCTCCCCGGCGCAAGGGTTTGTAAATATTGCCATACCGCCTCCGCTCCACATTCGCCATCTTTGCGGGCATACCCTACCAATCCGCTGCTGGCCTCGCGTGACCATCCGGCTACAAAAATTCCTTCAATTGGCTGGTTGTTTTGCGGATCGTAAACCTCATAGGAAAGCCCATCCACGGGAAAGCGTGGAGCTTCGTGTTTGACGAAGGCATTCCACTGCACCGGTAGCCCGAAGGATTCATCCACTTTATCCCCAATGCAGAAAACCACAGTATCGACATCGAGCACGCGGCTGGTGCCAGTGTTTTTCGCTTTGGTATCGCCATTACGCAGAATCAATTCGGTATCTTCAATTTCCAGCCCGTTGACCTGGCCTTGCGCATTGCCAAGTATCTTCGCCGGAGAGGAGAGAAACTCGAAGCGGAAGCGTGATTCTGAGACTGGATCGAGAGCTTTTACTAGCCCCGAAAGGATGAACTCGCGCGCTTCTTGTGGATTCTGTTCGACGGCAAGCATCCGCTCGGTCACGCGCGCCAACTCTGCGTCCAGCGCCGCCACATCCAGATTATTGCCGATATTCTGCATCTCTTTCTTGGTAAATTTAACTTCTGCAGGGCCGCGTCGCGCCACGGCGATGACTTCCGTTACTTTTTTGTCGCGAATCACCCAATGGGCAATATCCATCATCACATTCCCAACCCCGATCAGCGCCACGCGGTTGCCGATTTCAAATTCTTGCTGGCTGAAGGGGGGCAGTTTGTTGTAGTGGTAAACCAGGTCTTTGGCGTGGTACACACCGTGCAGTTCCTCGCCGGGCAGACCGAGCCATTTTGTGCCCTGCGCGCCTGCTGTGACCAGAATTGCTTGAAAATCTAGCGTTTGTAAATCTTTGATGGTGAAATCACCATCTTCGCCAATGCGAATATTACCAAAATAGCTGATTTGTTCCTCGGTCATGATGCTGGCAAATTGTTTGCGAAGGCCTTGTTTCATGCGATATTTGTCGTAGTAAATGCCATATTCGGCCAGTCCGCCAGGTTTGATATCTCGATTGAAGATGACTACCTGTGCGCCTGCTTGCGCCAATTTCTTGGCGGCATACAGCCCGGCTGGACCAGCGCCAACCACTGCAACAGCATATTGGGGTTTGTGCATCGTAAAGCCTCCTTTGCTTAACGATAGATGACTCTACTGCAAAAACCCTACACCGCCGAGAACGCGGAGAGCGCAGAGTTTTAAAAGTACGAAATTAGCAAAAAAGAAGCCATTTTTCTGCGAAATCGTCCAAAAAATCTCGGCGTTCTCTG
>CALCSH010000308.1 GCA_937893815.1 uncultured Anaerolineae bacterium
AGGGCTTCAATCTCTTTGTACAAGAGAAGATGTGGCAAAACGTCGTGGTCTTAGACCTGAAGATATATAATGAGGTTGAAAAAAAATGGCTGATAGAA
This sequence comes from uncultured Anaerolineae bacterium, assembly GCA_937893815.1. Classification (GTDB taxonomy): domain Bacteria; phylum Chloroflexota; class Anaerolineae; order Anaerolineales; family UBA11858; genus NIOZ-UU35. Next base: position 99 of record CALCSH010000308.1, read on the forward strand.
TTAGAATTACACAAATTAAAAGTTTAATAGGAAGACCAGCTAAACACGGTCGTATTATTCGTTCGCTCGGGTTGAGAAAAATAAATCATATGGTTGAGCATAATGCTGTCCCGGTTATTCTGGGACAGGTAAAAAAAGTGTCTCACCTGGTGAAAGTAGAGGAGGTGTAATATGCAACTTCATGATTTGACACCATCTCCGGGTTCCAGAAAAAAGAGGAAAAAAGTTGGCCGGGGGCCTGGGTCTGGTATGGGTATAGCTGCTGTCGAAGAGATCATCAAACTCATGTACCGGCATAATAAAATTCATCAGCGCGAAATCCGCGCAGCGATTAATGTAGGATAAATTTTCGCTGCGAAGACGCAAGGCACAAAAAATATCTTTGCGCCTTCGTGGTGATCTTTTTGCATCATGAAAAAAACTCTGCAACATATCCGCCCCCTTTGGCTGCTTAATAGTATTCTTCTTTACACCCTCGGTGCGGGGATTGCTGACTACCTCGGCATCATCAAGGATTGGCATATTTATTTTATTGGCCTGGCCTGGGTACTCTCCCTACAACTGGCTTTTCAGTTTTTGGCGGCCTATTTCGTCTCGGCGGCACCACTATCCAATCGCGAAGACGAACCCCAAAAAATGGCGCGTGATATCCCCCTGTGGTTTGGCCTGACCGCCCTCACGCTCACGACCAGTTTTACGATACTGTTGCAGCGCAACTCTGCCCTCGACAACGCTGTGGTTTTGATCATGGCGCTGATCTTTGTTGGCGCAATCAGCTATGCCCTGCCGCCATTGCGCCTCATTGATAGCGCTTATCGCGGTCTGCTGCTTTCGGTGCTTTTTGCCAATTTAATGCCCGCACTGGCTTTTGTATTACAAGGTGCTCCCTTGCATCGTCTGGTATCCATGGTGACATTTCCGTTGACACTGTTGCACTACGCCATGACTCTGGTTTTTGAATTTCCGGCCTATGCGAGTGATGTCAAACACCAACGCCCGACGATATTAATGCGTCTTGGTTGGCAGCGCGGTATTCTGTTGATTGGTGTGCTGAATCTCTCAGGATTTATGGCGCTGGGCTTTGCGATGCTCGGTGGATTGCCCACGCAAATCGGCGCGCCTGTCTTTCTCGTTTTACCCCTGGCGCTCTTCCTGATCTGGTATTTTAGCCGCATTGCCGACGGAGCCAAGCCCAATTGGCAAGCCCTCTTCATCGTCGCAATCCTGATCTACGCCTTTGCGGCCTACCTCCTGGCCTTTTCATTCTGGACACGCTAACTTGCAACCTGCCAACCTTACAACTGATAACGTTGACCTATGCCTGAATTTCTAACTCTTCTTCCTCCACAAGATGCGCTAAAAAAAATACTAGCCTACCTCACAGCGAATCCTGCTCCCGAACAGGTGGATTCAGACCAGGCTCTGGGGCGGGTGACGGCTTCCCCGGTGCTGGCGCCACACCCCTTGCCCGAGTTCCCCCGCACCACCGTCGATGGCTTCGCCGTGCGCGCTGCCGATACCTATGGGGCCAGCGAATCGCTGCCTATGTATCTCAACCTGATCGGAGAAGTACCCATGGGGGCAGCACCCAACTTTGAGCTGGATTCAGGCTCCTGTGCACTGATCCACACCGGGGGAATGTTGCCCCCCGGCGCAGACGCGGTTGTGATGGTCGAATATACTCAAAGCGCCCGCCCCAAAGAAGTCGAAATCCTGCGCGCGGTAGCCGTGGGCGAGAACGTCATTGAAATCGGCGAAGATGTGCGTTTGGATCAAGTAGTCATCCTCGCTGGGACACGTCTGCGTCCGGCAGAAATTGGCGGTCTGATGGCGTTGGGTATCGCTCAGGTGGATGTGGCCCGCAAGCCGCTGGTGGGCATTATCTCCAGTGGCGATGAAGTCGTGCCGCCCCAGCAGCGCCCCGCGCCGGGGCAGGTACGTGATATCAATGCCTACACCCTTAGCGCCGTGGTGATGGAAGCGGGTGGCGAAACGCGCATGTATGGCATCGTTGCCGACACACGCCATGCTATGCAAGCTGCCGCCGAGCGCGCCCGCCGGGAGTGTGATTTGGTGGTGATAACGGCAGGCTCATCAGCCAGTACGCGTGACCTGACCGCGGAAATATTAGACGGCCTGGGCAAACCGGGTGTATTGGTGCATGGTATCAACACGCGCCCTGGTAAACCGACGATATTGGCGGTATGTGATAGCGTGCCAATGATTGGGCTGCCAGGAAACCCGGTCAGTGCCCTGGTAAATACATATTTATTTGTCGTCCCAATCATCCGCACCCTATTAGGCGAGCAGCCGCGCCCGGATGCGATTCGCCCAGCCCGTTTGACGATCAACCTGCCCTCCCAGGCGGGCCGCGAAGACTGGGTACCGGTCAAACTCATATCTTCCATTGAAGGGGAACCGAGCGGAGTCATGCTGGCCGAGCCAATTTTCGGCAAGAGCAACCTGATTTTTACTCTGGCACGCGCCGACGGCTTGCTCAAAATCCCCGCGGATGCCAATGGTCTGGCCGCGGGCGAAATTGCTGAAGTATATTTGATATAAAGACGATGACAAACCACTAACCTCGGTTTGCAGATCGCGGTTTCTTTTCCTATGACAACCTCGCTCCACCTCACCTTGCTTTCCACTGAATATGCTGTTTGTCAATTACCACCCGAAGCAGAATCCCCCGCCTGGGCGCGCGGTGGCGAATTGCTCTCGTTTACCCGCACCGTTGATGAATTCTCTATCGTATGCTCGTCAGCGTTGGTTCCTGCAAATGTCAAAGCCGAGATGGGCTGGCGGGCGCTCAAAGTGGCTGGGCCGTTGGAATTTTCTCTGGTGGGAATTTTGGCATCCCTGGCAAGTGCCTTGGCGAATGCCGGGGTGAGTATTTTTGCCCTTTCGACATTTGACACCGATTATATTCTGGTCAAATCTGATACCCTCGATCGGGCGCTTGCCGCCTTGAAGGAAGCCGGTTTTCGAATTGGAGAAATGAACAAATGACCGCGATTGAAGCTGGATTGAAAGTCAATGGCAGCGCGATTGCGCTGAATATCATCCTCGCCCTGGTCAAGATTTCCACCGGCATTTTGGGCAATTCTTATGCCCTGATCGCCGATGGCATCGAATCGACTACCGACATTATTTCCTCCTTGGTTGTGCGCAGCAGCCTGCGGATTGCTGCCAGACCGCCGGACGACGACCATCCTTATGGGCATGGTAAGGCCGAGTCGCTGGCCGGTGTGTCTGTAGCCTTATTCTTATTGGCCGCGGCGATTTTAATTATTGTACAAAGCGTTCGAGAGATTCGCACACCGCATCATGCCCCGGCCTGGTACACTCTGCTTATCCTGGTGTTGATCATTTTCGCAAAAGAAATCCTCTACCGACGCATGTTCGATGTCGGCGAAGATTTGCACAGCTCCGCGCTAAAAAGTGATGCCTGGCATCACCGTTCCGATGCGATTACGTCGCTGGCAGCTTTTATTGGTATTTCCATCGCTCTGGTGGGTGGCCCCGGATTTGAATCCGCCGATGATTGGGCTGCATTGTTGGCTTGCGGGGTGATTTTATTTAACGGCATTCGACTGCTGATCCCGGCCGTCAACGAAGTCATGGATGCCTCCCCGCCAGATGATAGCGAAGCGAAAATTCGCGCCCTGGCATCTGAAGTTGCGGGTGTGCTTGCCATTGAAAAGTGTCGCGTGCGCAAGAGCGGGTTGAATCTGCTGACCGATATTCATGTTGTGGTAGATGGGGGAATCTCGGTGCGTCAGGGGCACCGCATCGGGCATGCCGTAAAAGATCGACTAATGGGATCTGATTTACCGGTCACAGATGTTGTTGTTCATATCGAGCCGAATTCATTTTGACGCAATGAACTCAAGGAAAGCTGCTCAGACGGGAATATTCTGCCAGTCTGAGCAGCTTTTTTTTACGCAAAAAGGCGGCGCTGGAACCAAAAGGCTACATTCACCAGACCAATCATCACCGGCACTTCGATCAACGGCCCGATGACGGCGGCAAACGCCGCACCAGAATTGATCCCGAATACGGCCACCGCCACGGCGATTGCCAGTTCAAAGTTGTTGCTGGCCGCCGTGAAAGCCAGAGTCGTCGATTTGGCGTAATCGGCCCCAATGCGCTTTCCCATCCAAAAGCTGACCAGAAACATCACCACAAAATAGATCATCAGCGGGATTGCGATGCGCACAACATCCAGTGGAATGCTGACGATCAGATCACCCTTCAGGCTGAACATCACCACGATCGTAAAAAGTAGGGCGATTAAAGTCAGTGGACTGATTTTGGGGACGAATACCTGGTGATACCAATCTTTGCTTTTTACGCGAATGAGGACGAAACGCGTCAGGAACCCGGCGATAAAAGGGATACCCAAATAAATGAAGACACTCCGGGCGATCTCGCCGATGGTGATTTCCACCAGACTGCCCTGCATGCCAAACCAGGTTGGCAACACGGTGATAAAGATATAGGCATACACACTGTAAAACAACACCTGGAAAATACTATTGAAGGCCACCAGCCCAGCGGCATATTCATTGTCGCCTTTGGCTAACTCATTCCAGACGATGACCATGGCGATGCAGCGCGCCAGGCCGATCATGATCAGCCCGACCATATATTCTGGGTAGTCGCGCAGGAAGACGATTGCCAGAACGAACATCAGAATCGGGCCAATGACCCAGTTTTGCAACAGTGAGAACCCCAATATCTTCCAGTTGCGGAAGACCTCTCCCAGCTCATCGTAATGGACTTTGGCCAGTGGCGGGTACATCATCAAGATCAGGCCAATTGCGATGGGAATATTGGTGGTTCCTACCGAGACAACCGCGTTGAAACGCTGCACTGCGTCCGGGAAGAGATAGCCAATCCCGATGCCGACCGCCATCGCCAGGAAGATCCATACCGTCAGGAAGCGGTCCAGAAAAGATAATTTCTTAGGGGGTGTATTTGCAGAGGGCATATTGGCTCCAAATCAATCCGGGTGTGAACATTCATTCAATTAAATAGGGCTCTTTGAGACTTTGCGTGGAGGTTCCCAGATTTGGGGGTGTGGCGGGTGTTTCACACCCGCCACACCCCCAAATCTGGGCTTTACCTTGCGAAATCTCAGAGACCCTTAAATAGTATCTGCCAACTTCTGATGTGATTTATCTCTTGCCAGCCACAGCGCCGCGGTCAGCACTAACAAAACTCCGCCCAGATAAAGCCCAATCAACCCCAGGCTGGTTCCGTCGATCCAGGCACCGTATAACAGCCCGGCCAACGTGCTGAACAGCGCCACCCAGCCGACATATACCCAGGCTTTCAGCCGTCCGATAATCGAGGCGGTGATCAAAATGCTTTGCAAGCTAAGCTCCGGGTCTGAGATTAGATAGGCCAGCAGCGGGCCGCGGTGCATCCCCAGGCTGAGGAACATTTGGGCGATGGGCACTTCTACCAGGGTGGGGAAATACATAAAAACGCCAAAGATAACGCCGATAAAATTGCCGTAGAAAGAATTGCTCCCCGCCAGTGCTTCGATCCATTCGGGCTGGATGATTTCGCGGATCATGCCTACGACGAAGACTCCCGCGATGAGCAGGGGAAAGATTTGTTTGACAAAACGCCAGGATTCCCACAAAAAATCTCTGATTTCATCTTCGTGGAGTTGAGACTTGATCAGCCAACCCAAAACGAGAGTGGTGATCAGTACCCCGAAAAATTTCCCCGTCAGGAGCAAGGTCAGGCCCCCCGGGTGCGGAATCACGCCCAGAGCCGCGATCAGCAGCGTCAGCCCCACCATCGCGGTAGAAACCCACGTCCAGAGGTTGAATCCCTCGAAGATATTCTCAATCCCTTTCCAGGAAGTCACCCCGATCAGCACCAGCATCCCGATGAGCAACGCCCCCTGAGCGGTAACGCCCTCCTCGCCGCGCGCCGGATCAAAAGGCACCAGATCAAAGAGCCAATTCTGAAAACGGTCTACACCTGCGATGGGCAGTTCTGCCGTGAAAAAGGTGTGCTTGAGTAAGTCAATCTGGAAGGTGCCGGCGATCAGCAGCGTTACCAGCACCAGTAGGAAAATCAGTGCGCCGCGGCGCATGGAAGCACCCCCGGCGAAAAGTGCATCGGTGGCTTTGTCGTGCTCCATATCGTCTTTGCGGAAAATCAGCGCCATGATCACGCCGACTCCGATGCCAAACGTCAGCGAGAGCACCAAACGCGCTATCGCCAGATCCATACCGATCACAGTTCCCGTATAGGTCAGCGCCAGGATGTTAACCGCCGGAGCGACGAATAGAAAGGTGATGGCTGGCCCCAGCCCGGCACCTTTTTTGTAGATTCCAGCGAAGAGTGGGATCACTGTACAGGAGCAGACCGCCAACAAGAAGCCCGCCACGGCGGCTGCCGGGTAGGAAATGTATTTGGGCGTGTTGCGACCCAGATAGCGCGTGACCGTCTCTTTGGGGATCATGGCGGTCATAGCCCCGGCGATATAGAAAGCGGGTAGCAAGCAAAGCAATACGTGAGCGGCCAGATAAGCAGCCAGGTTGCCCATGCCGCTAGAGAGCAGCCGGGTGAGAAAAGCGATCGTAGTTGTTAGCATGGTCAAATGTTAAAGCGCCGAAGTGATGAAGCTGGTTAATTCCGGAAACGAGGGAATCCGCCCGGTGCTGACGGTTTTCTCGTTGATCACCAACCCGGGGGTTGACATGACCCCGTAATCCACGTATTGGGTGGGATCGGTAATTTTGATGATTTCGGCTTCAACGCCGAGCTGTTCGATGGCCTTGTGAGCCATTTGCTCCAGGTGTTTGCAATTAGCGCAGCCGGAACCCAGGACTTTGATGGTGAGCATAGTTTTTCTCCTCTTGCTTTGTGTACCTTTGTAATCTTTGTGGATGTAATGTTTAGCGTTATTTGGCGTGATCGGCACAATGCGGACAGCAGCATTGCGGCAGTGGTTCGCTTTGTAATCGCACCGCGAATTCTTCATTGGAAATGTCCATTAGATGCGCAATATCGGCGATGATCTCGATGATTTCGGGTTTGGTAAGCCGGTAGTAAATATAACGACCCTCGCGGCGCGTGGTGAGTAATTTTGCTTTTCTGAGTGCCATTAAATGCTGTGAGATATAGGCCTGGCGATAATCGAGTCGTGCCTCAAGGTGGCAGACGCAGGCTTCGCTATGTCCAATCGCCAGTAACAACTTCAACCGGGCAACAGGCTGGATGATTTTTAGCAGCCGTCCAATTTCTTTTTCGGGGGATTTTATATTCGACATCTTGAATATATTATAGAATACATTCAAGATGTCGAATATGATAGATGTCACGCTTTTTTACGATTTCTGTATTCATCATTATTGTAGGTATGCCCTTTGAGTTGGACGCGATAGTGATCAAGCTGCTGTTGCCGGCAATACTTTTTCTGAAATTCTGAGTGGTAAGATGTCCACAATTAGGGGTAATGGGCGTGCTCTGCACGCCCATTACCCCTAATTGTAGGATTTCTCACGGCAGTCCCCAAAGAGCCTCCGTATGGTCATGGATGTTAGTGATAAAATTTCGGCATGATGTCTGTCTATTTACACGATATTCCCCTCGAACACGCGCAGCAGCGTCTCGCTGAAGCTTTGCAGGCTGTGGGCCTGTTTGGCCTTCTTGGCGCAGAAGATATCCCTCTCGATGAAAAGGCCCTAAGGCGCGTGCTTGCGGCTCCAATTTGGGCCAAAATCTCATCGCCACATTATCACGCCTCGGCGATGGATGGTTTTGCAGTGCGCTCCGTGGATACTGCCGGGGCATTACCGACATCCCCCCTGGTTCTGCCGTACGAATCGCAGGCTGTTTATGTAGATACCGGTGACCCGCTGCCCGAATGGAGCGATGCGGTGATTCCGATTGAAAATGTTGAACGCCTGGATGCGGATGCTCAGCTTAGCGCTGAAACGCGCCAACCAGCGGCTATTCGCATCCGGGCTGCGGTGGCACCCTGGGCGCATGTGCGTCCCATGGGGGAAGATATGGTTGCCACGCAGTTGGTGCTGCCCACCGGGCACACCCTGCGCCCCGCAGATTTAGGTGCCATTGCGGGCTGCGGGCACGATACCGTCAGCGTAGCGCGCAAGCCGCGTGTGGCGGTGATCCCAACCGGCACCGAATTGGTCTCGGTTGGAAACCCTGTTCAGCGCGGCGATATTATTGAATACAACTCGATTGTCCTGGCGGCACAGGTCAACGCCTGGGGCGGGCTGGCCACGCGCTATCCGATTGTGACCGATGATTTTGAGCAAATCCAGCGCACGGTAGAAGCAGCCGCCCAGACCCATGATCTAATTTTGCTCAACGCCGGTTCCTCCGCCGGTTCGGAAGATTTTTCCGCCGGGGTGGTGGACGCGCTTGGGGAATTGCTAGTGCATGGCGTGGCGGTGCGACCGGGCCATCCGGTCATCCTGGGGATGGTTCGCCGTTCGCCGATGGAGGAGCGGATTCATTCGTCCCCAAGTATCCCCATAATTGGTGTTCCCGGGTATCCTGTCTCCGCCGCGCTGACCGGAGAGATTTTTGTCGAACCGCTGTTAGCGCGATGGCAGGGCCGGGAGTCAGTGCAGCCGCAAGAAATCGAAGCTACATTGACTCGTAAAACGACCTCACCAGCGGGGGATGATGATTATATCCGTGTCGCGGTTGGAAAAGTGGGAACGAAGATGCTCGCCGCCCCGCTTTCGCGCGGCTCGGGTGTGATTACCTCGTTGGTGCGTGCCGACGGTATTGTGATCGTACCGCGCGGCTCGCAAGGCATTCCGGCTGGCGATCCGGTGCGCGTGCGTCTTTACCGCTCACCGGGAGAGATTGCTCAAACTATTTTTGCAATTGGCTCGCATGATATGACATTAGATGTGATGGCCCAGTTCCTGGCGGCGCGCCATCGCCGCCTCGCTTCTGCCAATGTTGGCAGCCTGGGTGGATTGGTAGCCCTGCGGCGCGGCGAGACGCATTTTGCCGGATCTCATTTACTGGATGCGGGAAGCGGAGAGTATAACCTGCCCTTTATTCGGGAATATCTACCTGATGTGCCGGTGCGCGTAGTGGCGTTGGTGGGGCGGGAGCAAGGCCTGGTGGTGGCGCGTGGCAACCCAAAGGCAATCCACACCCTGGGCGATTTGACCAACCCCGAGGTCCACTATGTGAACCGTCAGCGCGGTGCCGGAACGCGCATCTTGCTGGATTATCATCTAGAAAAAGAAGCTATATCGCAGGCACAGATTATTGGGTATACTCAAGAAGAGTACACCCACCTGGCAGTGGCCGCGGCGATAGCTTCGGGGCGCGCCGACTGCGGGCTGGCGATTGCCGCAGCCGCCCGTGCACTCGATTTGGATTTTATCCCGCTCTTTCAAGAACGCTATGATCTGGTGATTCCTCTCGAATATGCCGATAGTGAGTTGCTTTCTCCGTTGATGGCGCTGTTATCGGATGGTGAATTTCGCACAATGGTGGCTTCCCTGCCGGGGTACGATCTGGCACCGATGGGCAAAATCATTGCTGAAGTAGGATAGAGATGATTGACGCGTTGATAATCGATGATAACCGCCAACTGGCCGATGTAATGTGCCTGATGCTGGATATGCTGGGTTGCAAAGGGCGAGCGGCGTATGGGGCGCGCTCTGGCTTGATGGAGCTGAATGAACAAAAGCCAGATGTGGTTTTTCTCGATATAAGCATGCCTGGCGTTGATGGTTTTGAGGTCTATTCATATATTCGGCGGATACCGGGGTGTGAGCAAGTGCCAGTGATTGTAGTGACCTCCGATGATCAGATGACTACCGCTCGCCGGGTAGACGCGATAGGCGCTGCGGGGATGATTATTAAACCGGTCACGCTAGATTTGATCGAAGATGCCTTGAAATCAGTCGGCCTGCTTGTCTAAACGGGAATTGTGAATACCAAAAACAGAGGCGATTGATATCTGATACTCTCATTCGCCTCTGTTTTTGTATGGTAATCAATAATGACTCCACTGAAAAAACTACCGTGCAGGTATTCCCGCCGGAATATATGGGGGTGGTGGCGAAGCCACCACCCCCATATATTCCGGCGGACATCTCCGTCATCGGCTTTTTGCAGTAGAGTCAATCAATAATAGTGGGGGTGATTATGTCAGGGGTGTAACACTCTGAGCCTGAGGGCCTTTTTCGCCCTGAACGACTTCAAATTCTACGCGTTGCCCCTCTTCGAGGGTACGATAACCGGAGCTGGAAATTGCACTGAAATGCACAAAAACATCGCCTCCGGCATCACGCTCGATAAACCCAAAACCTTTGCTTGAATTGAACCACTTTACAGTTCCAACTTCTTTTTCAGACACTACAAATTTCTCCTTTCTAAAACTGATGTCACGGTATAAAAACACCGCCAAATTACGCAGAAATTTAGCACGCCTTTAAGGACTTGTCAAGCTAGAAACTGTGAACTTCGTAGCAAAATGGGAGAGATTTTTGCGAATAGAAGAAACTATTCGGTAGGGGATTGCGATTATCGAGGGCTAGTAAACATGCACAGAAGTTCCATAGCCGCGTGTTTCCCAGGAGGAGGCTTCGGTTTCTGGCAACACCCAACGGTAGAGCCACTTGGCTTCTTCCATCAGCATATTTACGCAACCATGACTCATTTTGTAACCAAAGTTGTCGTGCCAGTAGGTGCCATGAAATGCTACCCCGTTTTGGTCAAAGAAACATACCCAGGGCACACCGGGTAATTCATAGGCATTAATATTGTCGGTCATTTTGCCATCGCCCATATGTTTCGACGGCATTTTGACCGAGACATTGAATCGTCCGGTTGGTGTCGCAGTTGGGATTCCATTGCCAGTGACCCCAACGCTGGGAATCCCCGTGGAAACCTTTGTTTTCAGAACCAATTTGTCATCTTCATACGCGTACATGGCCTGATCCGGGATGGAAACCTCAATGCGTTTCTTTTCCCAGGGAATGTGCGGCGAGATGGGTGCGAGTTCATCAGGGTGAATAATGCGCATGTGTTTCCCGGGGATATGATATTCAATTTTGAGCAGTTCGTCTTCTAGCCGGTACCAGGGTTCTCCGTCGGGGCCTTCTTCTACGCCCGTCGCCCAGTGTACCGATTGGTAATATAAGCGGTAGAGCGGAACCCACCCATAAGTAAATGTATTGCGGTAAGCACGGGTGTATGGAACCGTAATCTCGCCCAACCATCCTTCTTCTGGCAGCCAGATTAACGGTTGATTCATATGGCGACCATCGACACGCTGGATATGTGTGCTGTGGACAAAGCCATCCAGCGTGCGATACCAGCGCGGGGAATTGTGCCAATCTTCGGGTTCAATAATCTCTTCAAACAAGGGAATCAGCTCGTCCCGGTGAAGTTTCTTGACGGTTGCTGCGTCAAACTCAGGTTTATGGTATACATCAATTTCCACCGTGCCCACACGACCAATCCCAATAATATCCGCGGGAAAACCTTCGCCATCGGGGAACCAATCGTTGAGCGGCGCAAAGGCCAAAGACCCGGCGGCCAGGGAACTGAGTTTAAGAAAATCGCGTCGAGATAATTTGGGCAGCATAGTTGAACTCTGGAACTTGTGCATCGGGCCATTCTACTAAAACAAAGAAGATAAATCAAGTCCGATTATGAAATGATAATCTCCGTACCATAACCGCGCACATCCCAGCCGCTGCGGTCGGTGACGGGCAGTTCATACGTGGGGGTTACCCAGCGGAACAGCCATTTGGCATCCGCGTTGCGCAGATTGATGCAACCGTGGCTCATTTGTAGGCCAAAATTGCTGTGCCAGAAAGTGCCGTGAAACGCAACGCCGCTTTCGAAAATAAAAAAACTCGTCCAGGGTACACCGGGAAGAATATATTCATCGGGAGCGCCGGAGGCCTGCACGCCGCCCATATGTTTGGATGGGGATTTGGATGTGATGTGGAAGGTGCCGCGCGGCGTTTGGAGTCCCCGCGGTACGGGGATACTGCCCGCACCGGAGGAGATACGTGCCCGGTAAATGGGTTGATTCCATTCGAAAGCGGTGAAGTATTGCCCCGGAAGCGAAACTTCGATCCGCTTTTCATTGAAGGGAATCTCAGGCGAGATGGGGGCGATCTCGTCGTCAGGGATGGGGCGCAAATGTTGGGCAGCCACATAATAAATTAAAGTATTTGTCAATTCCGAGGTGAGTTGATACCAGACATGACCATCCGGACCGGTGACAATATCCGTAATCCAGTGCGTGGTTTCATAATAGAGCCGGTAACTGGCCATCCAGCTCTTATTTTGTGAATAGCCATATGCTTGCGTATAGGCAACAGAAACTTCGGCCAGTTGTCCGCTCTCCGGGAGCGAGTCGAGTGGTTCATTGTAGTGGAATTCAACCGGCTGTACATACGCACTATGGAGATAGCCTCCCCACACGCGATACCATAAAGGGTTGTAGGGCGGGCCTTCCACCGTTGTCAGCGGATAATAAAGTTGAATCAGTTCGTCTTGCAAGGTCCAGCGAACAATGCCGCTATGAAAGCGCGGATCTTCGTAGATGGCTGCCTGCCGATCTACCGTAATACGCCCTACGAGTGAAGAGTTGTAATCTTGCTCCTCGAAGGGCGGGGGAAATCCATTAAACGCCATACTGCCCAGTGAAAGCGCACTGAGCTTGAGAAAATCGCGGCGAGAGAACCCGGATACCTTTGTCATAATAGATTGCCGTGATTGTAATCAAGGACAGTAGTGCTGGCAAGGTGAGGGTTTTTCGGCCCAATGTTATTTTTAGATGATCAGGTTTCGTAAGGCAGCGTAAAATAGAAAGTTGCCCCCTGGTTTAGCTTGCTATCCGCCCACACACGACCCCCATGCCGGTGAATCACTCGCCTCACAGTCGCCAGGCCGATGCCGGTGCCCTCAAATTCATCGCGCTGGTGCAAGCGTTGGAATACGCCGAATAAGTTGGCGGCATATTGGGGGTC
>CALCSH010000309.1 GCA_937893815.1 uncultured Anaerolineae bacterium
GGGGGTACGGGCGGGGTGGAACCCCGCCCGTACCCCCAATTTTCGGAAACTTTCTGCCAACTTGACATTGTCAAAGTAGTTACAGATAGATCAAGTATACCCGATTGAAGCAGGTCAAACCCCCGAATTGTGACAGAAAATTAAAGGAGCGCATCATGTATTGCAATCGAGATTTTGGCATTAACCATATTAAGGCGCGTAAAGATCATCGATGTTATGGCATGGGCCTGGGTATCATTATTTTGGATGATATCTACCCGGGATTTCCCGGCGATGTGCGCAATGCCAGCGCATATCCTTTTCCAATTCAGTACGAGATCGCGCAGGGCGTGGATATCTGGGCATTGGTTCATGAGGAAGATAAATCGCCATGCCTGGAACCCATACAAAAGGCGGCGAAGAAATTGGAGAAAATGGGTTGCCGGGCGATTGCTGCCGAATGTGGATATTTTGCATATTTTCAGCGCGACATCGCAGGTTTTGTCGATGTACCGGTATTTATGTCTAGTTTGTTGCAAGTGCCTCTCGCCCAGCAGTTGATTGGCCCGGAGAAGGTAGTGGGAATCTTGATGGCGCGCAAAACACAATTGCTCGATAAGCATCTCGAATCTGTTGGGATTCAGATCGGGAGCAACTATGTGATCGAGGGGGCTGAAGACGATGGAAAATGTGCTCAATTCGAAAACTTGTGGTATGCCCCTGTACGGCCCGATACCCCTGAGGCGTTCTATGATCAAGCCGAAAAAGAATTTGTAGAAGTCGCGGTGGATTTTTATCGTGCTCACCCCAATATGGGAGCCATGATGCTGGAGTGTACCGGTTTCCAGCCGTTTGCTCGCGCGGTGCAACGTCAAATTGATATCCCGGTTTTTAGCTGGGGAACATTATTAGATTATGCCTACTCGGTTGTGGTACATCGAGATTATTATGGACATGTGTAGAAGAGTGACGAATGACTGTTTCAAATTATGATCACTTTGACAATTATCGCTCGGCAAAATTTCGTAGCCTGAGTGAAGATCAACTAACTCTGCTTCATGAAGCCAGCCTGGAAATCATGGCGCATACCGGGATGCGATTTTTTAATGAAGAGGCATTGAGCCTATTCGAAAAAGGCGGAGCGCAGATCACGGATGGTAATCTGGTATGTATCCCGCCGCATCTGGTGGAATGGGCGTTGCAAACCGTGCCCAAAAATATCACAATTTACGATCAAACTGGCCAGCGCGCCATGAATCTGGGTGGCTACCGCAGCTATTACGGCACAGGTTCCGATTGTATGCATATCTACGACCTCGATTCTGACCAGCGCCGTCAGGCTGTTCTGGAAGATGTTATCAATGGCGTGCGCCTGGTTGATTATTTGCCGAACCTGGATTTTGTGATGTCGATGTACCTGCCATCCGATGTGCCCGAAGAGCTGTATGAACGAAAACAAATGGCGGTGATGTTGCAAGAAAGCACCAAGCCGATTGTCTTCGTGGGCATTGAGGCCAATAGTACCGTTGCTGCCGTGAAAATGGCGGAGGTTGTGGCCGGCAGCCTCGAGCAACTACAGCGCTATCCGTTCATCATCAATTATGTCAACGCTGTCTCCGCTTTTCAACATAATGAAGAAAGCTTGGGTAGATTGCTGTACGCCGCGGAACGGAATCTGCCTTCAATTTACGCCCCGGGGAATAGTCGTGGTATCACAGCTCCAATCACCCTAGCGGGTGCATTGGCTCTGGGAAACGCGGGACAATTAGCCGGTCTGGTGTTGACACAACTCAAACGAGCGGGTTCGCCTTTTTTGCGCAGCCATCCCAGCGGTGCAACCATGGATTTACGCTCAATGGTCAGCATCTATGCCGCACCGGATTTCGGACCGTATGGTTGGGATTTGGCTCATCATTATCACATTCCAACGTTTGGCGCGGCTGGGTGCAGTGATGCGAAAATTTTCGATGCCCAGGCCGCTGCGGAAGCAACGTTGACTTTATATGAAAATACGATCAGCGGCGCCAACCTGATTCATGATGTTGGTTATCTGGATAGCGCCATGACAGGCTCACTGGAGTTGGTGTTGTTCAGTAATGAAATTATTGGCTGGCTGCGGCGCTATTTACAAAAGATTGAGATCAATGAGGACACACTGGCGCTGGATTTGATCCATGAGATCGGTCCCGATGGTCATTTTCTGGAAACAGAGCATACCTTCAAGCATATTTATGAAGATTGGACTCCCACCCTGTTTGACCGGCTGGATTTTTATCGTTGGGCAGAGCGTGGCTCGACAACATTGCAGGATCGGGCGAATCAGAAGGTCAAAGAGATTATCGAAAATCACCGCACTGAACCACTTTCTGCGGATGTTATTCAAAAGTTAAATACAATCGCTTCGCAGGAGTTCACAACCTGATTGAAAAGTGAAAGCCCCTGCCCATGTGTCTGGGAGGCGTTGCTGTAGGATCAAAAGGAGATTTGGAGATGAAAGCTGTTCGAATGATCAAACCAGGCCAACCTTTAGCGATACAGGAAATTCCCATCCCTGAAGTTGGCCCAGAGGATGTGCTGGTGAAAGTTAAAGCCGCTGGTATTTGCCATTCCGATGCTCATTACCGGGCCGGTGTATCGCCGGTGCGTCCATTGCCGTTGACGCTAGGTCACGAAGTCTCCGGGGTGATCGCACAAGTTGGCGTTCAGGTTTCAGGGTTTTCTCCTGGGAATCGGGTGTGTTTGCATTATTTGGTCACCTGCGGCAATTGTGAATACTGCAATCGCGGCAGTGAACAATTCTGCACGACCGGATCCATGATAGGAAAATATCGTGATGGCGGCTACGCTGAATATATCTGCGTACCGGCTCGGAGCGTCTTTCGCCTGCCCGATGAAATTCCTTTTGACCAAGGGGCCATCATGATGTGCTCATCTTCGACCTCCTTCCACGCGCTGCAAAAAGCGCGCCTTCAACCCAGGGAGTCGATTGCGATATTTGGCACCGGCGGGTTAGGATTGTCCGCTGTGCAATTGGCTTTGGCAATGGACGCTATGCGAGTGTTTGCTGTAGATATTGATCCTGATAAACTGGCAATGGCACAAGAATATGGCGCTATCCCTATCAACGCCAAAGAATCTGATCCGGTGACAGAAATCAAGCGCCTGAACGCCGGCAAGGGCGTCGATGTGGCGCTTGAACTGATTGGCTTGCCGGTGACGATGCAGCAAGCCATAGCTTCACTTGCCGTTTTTGGGCGCGTCGCTTTGGTGGGGTTAAACGCTGAGGGGATTGAGATTGATCCATATAATGATTTGTTGATGCGTGAAGCTGAGATTATTGGCGTTTCTGATCATCTTGCACAAGAATTGCCAACCCTGATCGAATTAGTTCGCCAGGGAAAACTCGATCTTTCCAGAATTATCTCACGCAGAATACCTCTGGATGTCGATACGATCAATCAAACGCTGGATCAATTAGATCAATACGCACACAAGGGACGTGTTGTGATTGTGCCGTAGAAATAGTCATGGTAGCTCGATGTCGAATTGTTTGCTGATTTCGCAAAAAATCATGTAAATTATGCGATTTTAAGAGGTTTGAGCGGGTTTTCTTGGCGTGCGTGTAGATTTATGCTATTATCTATAGGCAGCAATGAGTGTATGGTAAAGATTTAATTTCCCATGATCGCAGTGGATGTGATCATCAACAATAGACGGGTAATGGTATTCTTTTCGAATACGCTGATGCTGTTTGCGCGCTATTACATTGTTTTTAATGCGATCCGCAAAAATATCAATCTATAAAGAGGACAGGAGGAGGCGCTATTGATAGTTTAGTTGGTCTGGCCGTTATTTCTTTTCAGAGCACGTTCAGGAGGCAAGAAAAAGTGAAGAAACCAGTAATAACCAAATATGATATGGAAAAGATCCACCCCGCGATTCCAGATGCCTATCAGAAATTCGAAGAAGGGCGTATTTCTCGACGGGAGTTCTTGCGCTTCTCCACCTTGTTGGGCATGTCGGCTGCCGCTGCGCAGTTCTTGGCGGCATGTAGCACCCCAACGGAAGAAGCTGCGCCTGTAGAAGAAGCAGCCCCTACCGGTGGCATTAAACGCGGCGGCACATGGACAAGCTCCATGCAGCTTCAACTTCTCGATCATCCAGCGCGCCTATCATGGGTAGAAGGTGCCAATATTGTGCGCCAGATCTGTGAATATCTTACCCAGACGGGCACCGACAATATCACTCGCCCTTATTTGCTTGAAAAATGGGAAGCTAGTGATGATGTCAAAACCTGGGATTTGTACTTGCGCCAAGGCATTAAGTTCAATAATGGCGATGAATTATCCGCTGACGATGTTCTCTTTACCTTTGGCGAATGGCTGAATCCCGATGTTGGTTCGTCGATGTTGGGGTTGATGTCTTATCTGAGTGGTATGCAGGATGTTGAGAAGGTTGACGACTATCACGTCAAGCTCCACCTGCAATTTGGTGATATTGCCGTGCCTGAGCACCTCTTCCATTACCCGGCAGTGGTGTTGCATCGCGATTTCGAAGGCGATATTATCAAGCAACCTGTTGGCACTGGTGCATTTACCCTTGAAGAGTACGCCGAGGGTGAGCGCGCGGTCTTCAAACGTCGCGAAGACTACTGGCAGTTAGGCGAAGATGGCGATCCGTTGCCGTATCTGGATGAATTGATCTACGTTTCCACCGACAAAGATGCTGGCGTAGCCGCGCTGCAATCGGGTCAGGTAGATGCGTTGTATGATCCGCGCCCGACCGATTTCCAGGCCTTGCAAGGTGTCGAAGGTTTGAGAATTACACCAGCTAGCACCGCCCAATGTCTGCTCGGACGTATGCGCGTAGACTTGGAGCCTTGGGATGATGTGCGTGTCCGCAACGCCCTGAAGATGTGCCAGGATCGCGCCAAAATCTTGCAGCTTGCCTACTTTGGTGAAGGTGACCTTTCTCTGGATGCCCACGTCGCACCGGTTCACCCGGAATATTGCGAGAAAGATATCCCGGCCTACGATCCCGAAGGTGCAAAAGCACTCTTGGAAGAATATGCCGCTGAGAAAGGCATAGAATTGCCGCTCAAAGTTACCTTGGCCACTAAGAACGATCAGGCCGAGCCGGAGATCGCCCAGGCCTTGAAAGAGTTGGCCGCACCGGCTGGATTCGAAATTGAGCTTGATATCACTGAACCGGCTGGCTACTGGGATCGCTGGACCGAGGTCGACCTGGGCATTACATCCTGGACGCACCGGCCCCTTGCTACAATGGTGTTACCGCTGGCGTACACGAAAGAAGCGATTGGTGCCTGGAATGAAACCCGCTGGACAGATGATGAGTTCGAAGAAATTCTGCGTGAGGCCCAGGGAACCCTGGATGTTGAGGCGCGTCGCGCACTGATGTGCAAGATTGAAGACATTATGCAAGAACGCGGCCCGATCTTCAATAGTTTCTGGAAGAGTGTTTGGAATGTTACCAACGAAAAATTCCAGAACATCAAGGCCCACCCCACGGCCTACGATCTGCTGTATGACGTCTGGAAAGACGAGTAAATTCTCTATCCATTCCTAGAATAGAGGCCCGGTTTATCCTGTATACGCCGGGCCTCTTGTTCAGAGGAGCAATCTATGGCCCGATTTATCATCCGCAGTATTATTTCAACCATTGTCACTATGTTTTTGGTTTCTGCTGCCTTGTTTTTTCTGATCGAAGTTGGCAGCGGTGATATCACTGTAAAAATTTTGGGGGTGTTTTCCACGCCGGAGCAGCGCGCCTCGTATCGCGCCCAACTGGGCTTGGATGCATCCGCATGGCAGCGATATGTCGACTGGCTATTTGGCAATGATTGGCGGGCTGAACGCAAAGTAGGCTACCCATTGGTCACGGCTGTCAACCCACAGACCGGTGAAGCAGATTGGTGGGCGGACGTGGATGGCGAGTTAACGCGCTGGCAGTTGGACGAAGGCATCCTGATGACCTTGATACGCCACGAAGACGGCTCAGCAACATCCCATTTGAGTAGTGGAGCCTGGAAAACCAACACGGCAGGAAGTGAATATTTCTGGGGTGTGGATACTAAAAATAACGCCGTGATGTGGGTGCGTGGTGAAGGCGCTGAAGTCTGGGCGCTTACCAAGGCTGGTCTGCGTAAAGAAGGCGATGGCCCAAAGCAATATATTCCCTTGCGCAAGGGACTTTTGCGAGGCGACCCGGGCATTTCTCTGCAATACGGTCGCCCCGTGGCGGTGACCTTGATTGCGCGCATTCGCAATACACTGGTGCTGGCGGGGGTGGCTTTTGCCATTATTATGCCCCTGGCGCTCTTCGTGGGTATTCTGGCCGGGATTAATGAAGGCAAACCGCTGGATAGGATTATCTCTATCACTAGCCTGGGGTTTACAGCAACTCCTGAATTTGTCACTGGCATTTTCTTGATTCTAATCTTTGGTATCTGGCTCAAGGTATTACCGGCAGTGGCCATATTTACCAGTGCCGATGCCATTTTCCAAGATCCAAAGCTTCTGGCGCTACCTGTACTAACCCTGACGGCCGTAGAGCTTGGGTATGTGGCTCGAATGACTAGAGCCAGTATGGTCGAAGTTATGGATTCGGCCTATATTCGCACGGCGATCATTAAAGGCATGCCCAAATCTCGCGTTGTTTTCCGACACGCCATTCGCAATGCGCTCATGGCGCCAATTACGATTATCATGTTGCATGTCAATTGGCTGATTGGGGGTTTGGTGGTCGTGGAGGTCATCTTTGGATACCCGGGTTTGGGCTACTATATTTATAAGTCAGCCATCTTTGGCGATTTCAACGCCGTTGAAGCAGCGGCGATGGTCACGGTGGCAATTGCAATCATTACACGCCTGCTGGGCGACCTGGCTTATACCCTCTTGAACCCGCGCATTCGCTATTCATAAGGATGAGAGAACTATGGCTGTAAAAACAATACTGCAACCGATTTCGCAACCTTCTCGACTCCAAAAAATGTGGCAGAGCACCTCGATCATATTTGAGTCACGGGTGGCAACCGTTGGAATGGCAATGGTGCTTTTTTGGGTGATCCTGGCTTTTCTCTCGCTCTTCTGGACACCGTACGATCCGAATGCATCTGATTTTCTCCAAAACCAAGGCCCCAGCGTGCAAAATTGGTTGGGAACCGACCATTTGGGCCGCGACATCCTCTCTCGGCTGATGCAAGGCACCCAGGTTATTTTGCTGAAGACTCGTCTCCCTGGTGATGGGGGTATCTCTATTCCTGGTGGTGTTGCCATTTGGGGTGTCATTGGCTCGTTGAGTCTGGGAGCAATTTTAGGACTCAACGCCGGTTATCGCGGGGGATGGTGGGATCAAGTCATCATGCAGGTGCTCGATGCCCTGATTGCTTTCCCCCAAATTGTGCTCTACCTGGTAGTGATCGCCGCCTTGGGGCAGGGCGATCTGGTGGTCATTCTGGCCATCACGATCACCGGCGCGCCTGGGGTGGCGCGCCTGGCGCGCAGCCTGGCGATGGATATCAAAACCCGCGATTATATCCGGGCGGCGGAAACCCGCGGCGAGAGTGTCTGGTATATCATGTTTTGGGAGATCCTGCCCAATGCACGCGGCCCGCTTTTGGTGGACGGAATGCTACGCGTTGGCTATGCCATTTTTGCCATCGGTACGCTCGGGTTCTTGGGGATTGGGCTGCCGCCACCCGATCCGGATTGGGGCAATATGGTCAATGAGGCTCGCAGAAATATCTTTTCCAACCAGTTGGCGGTGATCTGGCCTGCATTAGCCATTTCTACACTAGTCATCGGCTTGAATCTCTTTGCGGATGGATTGCGCGAAGAGATGACGCGGTATCAAAAATAAGGAGGATGCCATGACTGAATTGAAAAAAACACCTCCTGTTCTTAAACTTGAAGATGTAGCCGTGGCCTATAAAGTGCGCGGCGGCGAAATTGAGGCCGTGCAACACGTTTCCTTCGAGATTAATCGCGGCGAAACGCTGGGCATTGTGGGTGAGTCAGGTTGTGGAAAAAGTACCCTGGCTTGGGCGGTGCTTAATTTTTTGGGTAACAACGGATATGTCAAGCGCGGCAGCATAAAATTCCAGGGCCAGGAGTTGGTCGGCGTGACCGGCGAGAATCTTCGCCGACTGAGAGGTGATCAGATCGCCATGGTCTACCAGGACCCCATGCAGGCCCTCAACCCATCGATGCGCCTGGGCGATCAGATGTCAGAAGTCCTGACCGTTCACCGAGGAATGAAAAAGACCGAGGCGGAGCAACGCTGTATGGAGATGCTGGATCGCGTCTATATGCCCGATGCCGCCAATGTGATGAAGCGTTATCCTCACCAGATCTCGGGTGGGCAGCAACAACGCGTGGTGATTGCCATGGCACTGCTCAATGATCCAGCATTACTAATCATGGATGAACCCACCACTGCCCTGGATGTGACCGTCGAAGCAGCCGTGCTAGATTTGATCGCCGATTTGCGACGCGAATTTGATACCGCCATCATGTATATCACACATAATCTAGGCGTGGTCGCTCGCGTATCTACCCGTGTCGCGGTAATGTACGCCGGTGAACTTGTAGAACGGGCGACTGTTGAAGAAATCTATAAAAACCCGCGCCATCCATATACACAAGGATTGATTCGCTGTGTGCCGAAATTAGGTGCCGATAAAGCCCGAAGCGTGTTGTATCCGATTCGTGGCCGGGTACCCCCGCCCAATAATCGCCCGGTTGGCTGTGTTTTTAGCCCACGTTGTGCGTTTATTCAAGAGCGCTGCCGCGATCAGAGGCCCCAGCTTCGGCAGTTACCAGATGGCAGTTGGGTCCGCTGTCATTTTGCTGAAAAAATTGACCCTTCGAGTTGGACTCCCTACGACGAGATCAAAACGCCAGAAAATTTGCAGCGCGATCTTGCAGGTGAACCGATTCTTGAAGTTAAAGATCTGAAGAAATATTATGAAGTCCGAGGCAGTAGTTTGAAAGATGTCATCGGATTGGGTGAAAAACGCTATGTAAAAGCTGTTGAAAATGCATCCTTCCAACTCACTAGAGGAACTACGTTGGGCGTTGTGGGCGAGTCCGGGTGCGGCAAAAGCACGTTGATCAAAACCATTATTGGTCTGGAGGATACGACCTCAGGCGAAGCTCATTTTTTGGGTTTTGATATCACCAATTCGATCAAAGACCGCGATCGTAGTTTGATTCAAGAGTTGCAAATGGTCTTTCAGAACCCAGATTCGACCATGAATCCATCCTATACGGTTGGCCAGCAAATTTCGCGCCCCATGCAGCATTTCAAAACTGTGCCGAAAGATCAAATCCGAGCCGAGGTCATCAAATTGCTGGATGCCATGCGTCTGGGCGCAAATTATTATAACCGTTTGCCCCGTCAGCTCAGCGGAGGCGAAAAACAGCGCGTTGGCATTGCCCGCGCACTGGCCAGCCACCCAGACCTGGTGCTGTGTGATGAGCCGGTAAGCGCCCTGGATGTTTCTGTTCAGGCCGCAATTCTCAACTTGTTGTTGGAAATCCAGCAAGAATATAACACGACATTGGTTTTCATCGCCCATGATTTGAGTGTGGTCCGATTTTTCTCCGATCAGGTCGCGGTGATGTATTTGGGGCAAGTCATGGAAATCGGTCCTGCCGAAGATATTTATGCTCCGCCGTATCACCCTTATTCCGAGGCTTTATTGTCTGCGGTGCCTATTCCCGACCCGACGGTTAAACAGAAGTATATTCGCCTGGAAGGTTCCGTGCCCAGCGCGATCAATCCACCTGATGGATGCCGGTTTCATACGCGCTGCCCGCGCAGGAACTTGCTTCCCGATGGCGGAAAAATCTGTGAGACCGAAATCCCCCCCTGGCGTGAGATATCCGCCGAGCATCGTATTTTCTGTCACTTGCCCATTGAAATATTGCGGGACTTTGCGCCAGTTGTTACTCAATCCACGGAGGAAATCTAGCCATGTTAGTCAAAGACTATATGACGCGACACCCCATTATGGTTACACCGGAGACTCCTGCCTCGAAAGCGCAGAGGCTGATGATTGAAAACCAAATTCGACATTTGCCTGTGGTAGGCAGCGGCAAACGGCTGCAGGGATTAATCACTCGTGAACGGCTGCGTGTGCCGCCTACTGATCTGGGTAGCCTGAATATCTGGGAAATCAGCCGCCTCTTGTCGGATTTACAGGCCAAAGATGTGATGATCAAGCGAATTGATCTGGTTACGATTGCTCCCGATATATCGCTTGAACACGCTGCCCATATCATGATTCAAAATAAAGTTGGATGTCTGCCGGTCGTTGAAGATGAAATCGTAGTGGGGATTATCTCTGAAGTGGATATGCTGGCTGAGTTATTCGAGTTGCTTGGTGGCAACGTGGCTGGCGTTCGGGTCACAATCCGTGTACCAGATCAGATTGGTGAATTCGCTAAGATCACGAGCGCCATTGCTGCCAAGAATTGGGGGATTTATGCCAGTGGCGGTGTGCCTGCGCCCAAAATGCCAGGCTTTTGGGATGTTGTGGTCAAAGTACGCGAAGTGCCACGCGATGATTTGGTGGCAGTATTGAAATCCATCAGTGGACACAAGGTGATTGATGTGCGCGAATGCACGGATTGATGGCATCGCATTATTGTGATGATTGTTTTGACAAAAAAGAGATGCAGGTGAATTAACAACCTGCATCTCTTTTTTGTTGTGAAGTTTGACAGGAAGAATTATCTTGCCCGTTCTGCTTTGCGTTCTTCGAGAATATCGTTGATTACAGCTTCGGCCTCATCGGTGAGATTTGGCACCTTGTGCTCGGCAAGCAATGTTTTGGCGCGCTGATTGGCGCGGGCACCCATATCTTTGGCGCCTGCCGCCTCCCACACATCATATTGTTGGCGGTCAATCATCCGGGGTTGCCATTGGGCTGTGCGGAAGTTGCGCAGGGTGTGATCGTCGGCCAGGAAGCCGCCACCCGGTTCGGCGCGGGCAATCGCATCCAGGGCAAGCGTCTCCCGGTTGACCGGCAACCCACCCATCAGGTAGCGCGTCATGCGGATAATTTCATCGGCGATGACCAGCATTTCCATCGACGAAGTCGATCCATATTCGATATAGGCCACATCATGCACCAGCGTGATTTGAGCGAGGAAGGCCGTCATAATCGAAAAAGTAGCCTCGATGCCCGCCTGCGCATCCACAACTTTGCTGTCGCTGGAACCGCCATAGCCCCAAACCGGCAAATTATAGAAACGCGCCAGTTCTGCCCAGGCCCCCATGCCCAGACTCCACTCCGGGCTGCCATAACTGACGATGGTGGTCTTCATATCCAGAGCCGCCGTATTCATGCCGTACAGAAAAGGGGTGCCGGGACGGACAAGCTGGGAGATGATCAGCCCCAGCAGCGCTTCGGCATTCCCCAGGGCGACCGCTCCCGCCAGGGTGATTGGCCCTCCGGCCCCGGCGTTGGTCGATGGAATATAAGCGGCGGGGATGCCCTTCTCGGCGCAAAAGATATGCTTTTGCATGGATTCTTCGATGATGAAAAGTGGCGAGATCGGCTCGGCATAATGCAGAAAAATAGGCTTCTCGCGCAAGGCCTTTTCGCCGCCCATCACCGCCGCGGCGATGCGGTGAATGTCTTGCATATCTTTGCGGTTCTGGGAGGTGTAGACAATTGGCTTCGTGGAGCCGCGCAGCATACGGATGAATTCGTGAATATAGAGATCATTTTCAGGCACATCGGCGGGGTTTGCCATCGACATCACAAAATCGATATTCTCCAGGGCATCGCTCAGACGGGCGAAATCTTCGACATCCTGCGCCACCGTTCGACGGCGCTCACCGGTTTCCAGGTCGCGGGTAAAGGTGGTATCCGAACCAGGCCCGAAGAAGACTTTGCCCAGTTCCAGGGGCATGCTGAGTTCGCCCAATCGGTTGTGCATGGGGATGCGTGATGGGGCTTTGGCAATCGCATCCGTGACCAGATTTTCCGGAATTTTGATGCGCCCGTTGGATTCCCAGGCTCCGGCTTCAAGCAATAGCTGGCGCCCCTGGGGGTCTTGCATTTTTACGCCGGTTTCTCTGAGAATGGAAAGGCTGGCATAATGGAGTTCGCGTACCTGCTCCTCCGAGATCATGTGGACGATAGGCCGGAGGGTCGGAATAGGGATTTGCTGATTCATGGGGATAACTCCTTGTGCGCTTACAATTGAAAACGACCCCGTATTTGAGCATCTACCGCGGGATCAATGGGGGTAGCTCTGTGCTCGGCGAGAATTTTTCGGGCGATGACTTTGGCTCTCTCCCAGCCACTCTGTGCGCCATCGGCGGCCCATTCTTCGCGTCCTTGCCGGTCAAAGATGTTGGAAGGATAGTAATGTTCGCTGCGCATATAGTCCAGTGTGTGATCTTCCAGCAAAAAATGCCCGCCGGGGCCAACACGGTCAATCACATCCAGAGCCAGGGTTTCGTCATTGACTTCAATGCCTCTCACAGCGCGCATCGCCATGCCGATGATGTCGTTGTCGATGACGAATTGTTCATAGGCAATCGTGGACATATCTTCCAGCATTCCGGCAGCGTGGTGGATAAAATTAGATCCCGCCAGCGCAACCTGGATGATGGACTGCGTCTTCTCGATGCCAGCCTGAATATCAGGCAGTTTCGATTCAGTCATCCCGGCGCTATTGTAGATCGGCAGTTTGTAGAAATGCGCCATTTGGGTGATGGCTGCGTTGCACATACCCAGTTCGATGGTCCCGGCTAGATATTTGCCACTGCGCATATCGGCAATCGCCGGGATAGGGCCAATAATCACCGGGCAGCCCGGCTTTACCAGTTGAGTCAGAGTCAGACCGGCGAGTTGTTCGGCGTTGAGTTGGGCTAACATCCCGGCCAATGTGACCGGCGCGGTAGACCCGGCCATCGGCGCAGCGGAAAGCACCACGGGTATGCGCTGGCAGCAGACTTCGATTAACAGGGATGTCACTTCGGTGGCAAAATTGAGCGGGCTGACCATCCAACTGGTGATGAAAGAAACAATCGGTCGCTCCCGCAGCGCTTCATAGCCGCCCATAATTTG
>CALCSH010000310.1 GCA_937893815.1 uncultured Anaerolineae bacterium
GCTCTTCGGCGGCCATTTCTTCTGTGGCGGCTGGCTCTTCGACAGCCGGTTCTTCCGCCGCCGGTTGGCAGGCTGCCAACAACATGGAAGATACGATCAACAGAGTGATCAATATCCAAGCAATATTTTTAATCTTCATCGGTCTTCTTTCTCCTAATGCGATCAGTGAATGAATATTTATTGGTAAACACATCAAACGGATTCCCAGGCACCACCTCCTTTATTTTTTTATTTTCGAATGACCTGCGCGAAATTCAAATGCGAAAGTCTATTCATGATTCAGTTCCGTTTTGGGTTCGGTTATCGTACAGAGTGCGATAGATAGTGCCTGAACGACAGATCCCATACTGGTTGATCTTCGCCCAAGGGTGGCGGCTGTGATACGTAGAGTATTGACGGCAGCCTCAAGGCTGCGTTTGCGCACGGAACTGCGAATGGGCTCCAGAAATAGATCTCCCATTCTGGCAACGCCACCCCCGATAATTACCATACCGGGGTTGACGATATTGATTAAGCTCGCGATAGCGATACCCAAGTACTCACCGGCTTCAGCGATGATTTCCTGAGCAAAAATATCCCCCATTTGGGCGGCTGAGGCCACATCGATGGCAGACATCGCCTCAACGGGTTTGACCAACGCCAATTGAGTCCGTGGCCGCCCTTGTTGAATGGCCAATTTTGCTCTCTCGGCAATTGCGCGTCCACCCGCCAGGGCTTCAAGGCATCCGACATTTCCACAGGTACAGAGCGGGCCTTGATCGTTAATCGTGATATGTCCAATTTCGCCCGCGCTTCCGGTTGCCCCGCGATAAACCTGACCATTGATCAGTAAACCAGCGCCAACACCATAACCAACTTTGATGTAAAGCAGATAGGGTTCGCCGCGTCCCGCTCCATAGGCCCACTCGCCTAGCGCACCCAACTCAGCATCGTTATTCAAGGCTACCGGGCAATTCCAGAGAGTGGTAAGGTGATCGCGAATTGGAAAATGATCCCAACCCGGCATAATCGGCGGAGCGATGACCGCCCCAGCTTGTTCAACAACCGGGCCAGGCACGCCAACACCAATCGCGCGAATATCTCCGAGACTTAGGTTGGCCGTTTCTATAAGCTGACACAGGAGTTCATCAACTTGGGGCAGGCAAATTTCGGGGCCTTTTTTGACATCAAAACCAACTACAATTTCATCTAAAACCTGCGCCGACAAATCAGCCAAAACCAAACCGAGATGTGTAGCGCCAATATCTACCCCCACAACATATCCGTTTTGCGGATTGATCCCCAAGAGCTTGGAACGACGCCCCCCGGTTACAGGCCCAGTAGAAGTTTCGCGCACAACTCCTAACTCCATTAAGTCATTAATAATCGAGGTAATTGCAGCTCGACTTAGGCCCAACTCACGCGCCAACCCAGCCCGCGAGATTCCTTCTG
This sequence comes from uncultured Anaerolineae bacterium, assembly GCA_937893815.1. Lineage (GTDB taxonomy): Bacteria > Chloroflexota > Anaerolineae > Anaerolineales > UBA11858 > NIOZ-UU35. Next base: position 1,432 of record CALCSH010000310.1, read on the forward strand.
AAGTGAAGCGAATCAGATTAAGAACGGAATGTTTGTTAGATTCCTTAATCTTCAGGGTCGGTAGTAATCCATTTGGCGATAACAAATCCCACTCCATTGTGAAATATCGAACCAAATTCTGGCAAAATCACCTAATATCTACAGAGAATTAGCGAAAAAGAGCCTGATAAGTATAGACATTCTAGGTTGTTTTGTCAAGTTGCCTAACGAAATATTTTCTATTTGTTCGATTGTTTAATTATTCAGGGGTTTACAGGTTCAATTGAACGCCGTAAAGAAGAAACGGTGCATTCGTGGAATTTGGTGATTAGATTGATAAATGAACTATCTGGGGTTATGATACTGCGATATGCAGTCTGGATAAAACGATCATCTCAAAGGAATACGTTTATGTCAAAACACGATCTGGCTGGTGTTTATGTTGCATCCATCACCCCGCTACAACAGGATTACTCCCCCGATGTTGAAGCAATCCCAGAATTGATGCGCTTTTTTGCAGGACGCGGATGCCACGGAGCATTATTGCTAGGGACAACCGGAGAGGGGCCTTCATTCTCTCCCTCGGAGAGGATTGCCATATTTGAAGCGGCAACAACCATCAAAGATTCGCACCCCGATTTTCGTCTGTTGGCGGGGACCGGTACTCCCAGTCTCGATGAAAGCCGGTTACTCAATCGTGCAGCATTTGATCTGGGATACGATGGCGTCGTTATGCTACCGCCATACTACTTCCGCAAAGCCAGCGAAGATGGTCTTTTTAACTGGTTCAGGCAGATTATTCAACAATCCATTCCCTTGGATGGCGCTCTTTTTGGGTACCATATTCCTGGTGTTTCCGGGGTAGCGCTCTCGCAAGATTTGCTGGCGCGTCTGAAAGATGCATTCCCTGATCAATTTGCCGGTATCAAAGATTCGTCCGGCGATCCACGCCACGCCGAACAAATCGGGGAGCGTTTTGGCACATCTCTGACTGTACTAACCGGCAGCGACCGTTTACTCAGCCACGCGCTCCAAAATCATGCGGCAGGTTGTATTACGGCGATGGCAAATTTCGCTTCCCCTCAATTGAGAATCGTATGGGATGCCTATCAACACGGCGAAGAAGACCCCGCTACACAAACTCAAATTAGTGCCTGGCGTTCTGTGATGGAAAATTATCAGCCCTACGCGCCAACCCTAAAGGCTTTGTTGAGCAAAGCTTACTCCATGCCGCGTTGGCCCGTATGCCCCCCATTGGCAGATATACCGGAAGATGCCGCAGACACGGCCTATCAAGAGCTTTTCGGGTAAACACGAAACTGTACCGATTAATTTCGCTCCAAACCGTTGAGTCGACAGGATAACTGAGTAAAAACTAATCGCTGTCTCTTGGCGATTTGGAGCGAAATTCTCTCATCATTGGGATGGGTAAGGGCTGGGGATTTCAACTTGGAGAACAAAGCCCCCACCCGGCGGCACCTCCAAATTCATTGCTCCCCCCAAAAGCGCCGTCCGCTCGCTGATACCGACCAATCCAAAGTGTTTATGCGCCGTTAGATACGCAAGGTCTGGTGGAATTTCAAAGCCTTGCCCATCATCCACAATGCGGATGAGCAAATTATCTGCAGGTGTACGTTGCAAGGTTAGAAATACATTTTGAGCGGTGGCATGCTTGCTGATATTATTTAGTCCCTCCTGAATGATCCGAAAGACCGATATTTCAGTGGTATCCGGCAAGCGGCCCAGCCGGGGATCAATCTCCACATGAAAGCTTATTCGGGTTCTGTCTCCCCATTCCTGAATATGCGAGCGAATCGCTGAAGACAATCCGTGATTATCAATCGTTGGCGGGCGCAAATCTCGGCAGAGTTGGCGCAAATCGCCAACAACTTGCCGTATTCCCTCGCGGATTGCCTTTAACTCGATGCGCTGCTCGTCCGAGCTTTCATTATTCTCGGTTTCTTCCAGATGGTAATTGACACTGAGTAAATCCTGCAGCACTAAGTCGTGCAATTCGCGCGCCAGGGCTTTGCGTTCCTCTTCACGCTTGGTCAGCAGACGTCTTTGGGTTTCCTGCAACGCTGTATTCAATCGGTCAAGAGCCTGCACTTGCTCGCTTAATTTATTAATCAGTTGGCGGTTGAGTGTATCGCTGGCTTCCAGATTTTCGTGCAATTCGGCTTGCTTTCGAAAAAGTTCTTCGGTTTGTTGTTGAGCAGCATGGTAACTCTCGAGCGCCCAAATAACAGGCGTAACCTGCTCGGGGTTGCTGCCCCCCACGACCAGTTCAACAATTTCACGCGGTGTGCAATCAGTCGTTTGCTGATCAGCCGATAGTTTCCCCTGATATAGAACCAGAATGCGGTCTGTTATATTAAACAAGTGTTTTAAATTTTCACTGCTAATAATGACGCCCATCCCCTCCCTGGCCATCTTCTTGATATGCGCCAGAATCACTTCCTGATGGTGAAAGCTGAGGTTGGACAACACATCATCCATTAGTAACAATCTCGGAGACTGGCACAAAGACCGCGCCAACACAACCAGTTGGCGCTGTTCATCATTCAAATCCGCTGTTTTTTTCTGCAGCATGCTGGAGGGAAGATCTAAATCTGCCAATAAATTTCTGGCTTGGCGGTACATGCGTTTCACCAACGGAATACCAATCGCAGCCGGCCAACAAATCTCACGGCCCAGAAAAATATTATGAACAACATCAAGCTGCTCTACAATCTGTGGAGTTTGGTAAACCAACTCGACTCCATTCTGGCGGGCCTGCCCATAAGACGTAAATCGCACCGGCTGACCTTCCAGATAGATTTTTCCAGCCGTCGCATGGTTAGCGCCCCCGATCAAATGCAATAGTGACGATTTCCCTGCGCCGCGCCGTCCCACCAAACCGATAATTTCACCGCGTTTCATGGCGAAGGCGATATCATCTAACACCTTCAGATTACCATACGATTTCGACAGGGATTGTACTTCCAGCAAAATTTCTGACATATTTCTATTCTACTTCATAATTCGGATGATAAAAAAAGGGGGATAGGCGCAGTTGCGCGCCTATCCCCCTTTCGGGAAGATTCAAGCTTAATCGAGGAGGGCCTATTTCCCGGTGTTGCGGGTGGCAACATCAAAGATGACCGCGGCGGCAAGCACAATCGCTCTGACAATATACTGATAGGAAATATCTATGCCCATCAGGTTCATGCCGCTGGTGAGGGAGGTCATTACCAATGCGCCAATAATTGCCCCGGTAACTTTGCCAACGCCGCCTGCCGCGGATACACCGCCCACGAAAGCGGCCGCGATGGCATCCAGTTCAAATAATGTCCCCGCCATTGTAGTAGCCGATTGCAAACGGGATGCAAATAGAATGCCCGATAAAGCGGATAACATGCCCATCGAGCCAAAAACTACATGTGTTAATCGCTTGACGCTGATACCACTCAACTCCGCCGCCTCTGGGTTGCCACCTACGGCGTAAATATGTCTGCCGAGGACAGTCTTTGTGGTAATGAAATTATAGATAATCACGACAACCAATACGACGACGGCAGTCCATGAGAGTCCCTGGTATCCGGCGAGCAGCCAGGCGATGCCACCAATTAAACCAGAGACAAACACCAGTTTCAGGGCGAACATCTCGAATGACATCACTTCAAATTCATAGCTTTTCATCTTTCTACGATTGGCAATCTCGTTCGTGACATACAGAATGATGCCGAGAAAACCCAGGATCAGGGTAATTTTATGGATTCCTGGCAAAATTCCGAAATCGGGAATATCGGGAATAAAACCATTACCAATGGCGTTAAAGGCCGCATTTGGAATAATAATTGTTCCCGTACTTCTGGTAATCAGTTGGATTGCACCGCGGTAGCCCAGCCAACCTGCGAGCGTGGCAACAAAGGATGGAATACCCATTTGTGCTACCAAGAAAGAGGTAAGCAGACCTGCCAGAATACCAAGTACCAACACCACCATGATCGCCGCATATACAGGCAGGTGCCAGGAAACCAGGGCGATGGCCGCTACTGCACCCAGGAAGCCTGCGAGAAACCCTACCGATAAATCGATATGCCGAATCACGATGACTAGAGTCATCCCAACCGCCAACACAGCGATATAGCCGGTCTGATTTACCAAGTTGACGATATTTCGTGATGAGATAAATATCCCGTTTGTTGTAACGGTAAAAGTCGCCATAATGATAAACAGGGCGATAAACATACCGTATTCACGGATATTTTCGCGCACTAATGTTTGAGCGTTTTTGATGAATGACATCTTGAAACTCCTCGGCCTGTCAGGCAACTTCTTCTTCGCTAAAATCATCGCGGGCACCGACCATATATGCTACCACCTGTTCGCGAAATTCATGGATATCGCCCACTACGGGAGTGTCGGAAACTTTACGTCCATGACGCAATACGATCATCCGGTCGCTCACCTGATAGATATCTTCCAAACGGTGGCTGATGATAATAATCGACGAGCCTTGGGACTTGAGTTCCCTCACCAAATCGAGCACCTTATCAATGGCAGCCACACTCAGGGCTGCCGTCGGCTCATCCATGATGATAACTTTGGCGTTGAAGGCGGTGGCGCGCGCGATGGCTACGGCCTGACGTTGGCCACCAGACAATCGCTCCACTTTTAAACGTACCGATGAGATGTCGATTTTAAGACGGTTTAGCAGGTGTTTGGTTTCCTGTTCCATGTGACGATTGTCCATCACGCCAATTGGCCCCAATTTTACCCGCACCGCTTCACGTCCCAAAAATACATTAGCAGCCACATCCAGATTATTTGCGAGGGCATAATCTTGATAAACCATTTCAATACCCATACGGCGGGCATCCATGGGATTGTTAACATGCGCTTTTTTGCCATCAATGAGGATTTCGCCTCCATCAGGAATATACGCCCCACTGAGCACTTTCATCAAAGTAGATTTACCTGCGGCATTATCTCCCATCAATCCAATAACTTCGTTAGCGTGTAATGCCAGATCCACTCCGCGCAATGCCTGAACGGCGCCGAAATTCTTCTTGATATTTCGCATTTCGACTATGGGTGTTGTATCTGCTGTAGTTTTCATCGACACATTCTTTCTCCCGGAAATTGTAGTGAAGGTAGTATGCTTATCCTTTTAGCGAACCTGCTAACAAGCCGCGCAGGAAATAGCGTCCCAAGAAAATATAGACGAGCAAGGTGGGTAACGCCGCCAGCAATGAACCGGCCATTTGCACATTCCAAGCGATGATTTGGCTGCCTGCCATATTATTGAGTGCAACGGTGATCGGCCAATCTGTATTGCCGGTGAGGATGACCGCGAACAGGAAGTCGTTCCAGGCAGATGTGAATTGCCAAATCAGCACTACAACAAAACTGGGAATTGATATGGGCAACAGGATATGCCGGTAGACCCCTAGCATATCCGCGCCGTCAATTTTAGCAGCTTCAAGCAATTCTTGCGGCAAACTAGCATAGTAATTTCGAAAGGTCAGGGTTGTGATAGGAATGCCATAGATGATATGTGCCATCGCCAAGCCCGCCAAACCCTTTATCCCAATCACATTCATAAATTGCACCAGCGGGATGATGATACTCTGGTACGGAATAAACATACCAAACAAGATGAAGGGGAAAATGATATCCGCACCGCGGAATTTCCATTTGGCGAGAACAAAACCATTCAGGGAGCCAAGCATCGAAGAGATCAGTGCCGCCGGAATTACCATGATAAAGCTGTTCTTCAGCGATGGCGCCAGATGCTTAAAGGCTTCTATATAATTATCAAAAGCGATGCCATGTGGCAAATTCCACATGGTTTTAAGATCAACTTCGGCAAAGCTCTTGAAGCCAGTTGCGAGAATTACATACATCGGTATGAGATAGAACACCGCCATGGCAATCAGTGGAACGTAGAGCCAGTTTTTTCCAATGCGAAATTTGTTCATTGCTGGGTCTCCGTCTTTAGTGTGTAGCGAATATACGGAATGATCAGTACCGCCACACTGATCAGCAGCAGAATGCCGATGGCTGCACCGCGGGCATAGAATAGACCGTCAAATGTTGTTTGCCACATATAGATAGCAGGCACATCCAAGGGTAGCTGTTTTCCTGCTATAGCAATAATCAAATCAAATACCTTCAGGGACATATGACCCAAGATGATCAAAGCGCTCAATGTGACAGGGGCTAATAATGGTAGGATGATATTCCGATAGATTTGGATTTCATTGGCGCCGTCAATTTGCGCGGCTTCTCGCAATTCATGTGGAATCGAGCGCAAACCGGCCAAATATAAGGCCATCGTATACCCTGACATCTGCCATATCGCCGCCAGGGCAATTGCAGCCATCCCCCAGATGGGAGTCGTATGCCATTTATTGACCAGAAAATCCAGATGGAGCGATGTAAATAAAAGATTAAACCCGCTCATACGGGATCCTTCGGCAGGATTCATCAACCAACGCCAGACGACCCCGGTCACGATATAGGATATTGCCATCGGGAAAAGAAATAGACTTCGAAAAAAGCCTTCCCCTTTCAAACCCTGGTCCAACATGACTGCCAGGAAAAAGCCTAATAAAATACTTCCAACGACAAATACACTGGTAAATATCAATGTATTGCGCACATCAACATGAAAACGGGGATCAGAAAATAATGCCAAATAGTTCTTCAAACCGGCCCAGGAATAATCTGGGTTCAAGCCTTTCCAATTGCTAAGTGAAACACGCACAGACCAGCCGATAAAACCATATACAAAAATCAATAGTGCCAAAATGGATGGGGAAATCAGGAGGATGGAAAGATAGCGATCCTTGTCTTTAAACATAATACGACCTCGCTTTAAAGAAATCATTGAGGCCCCACAAAATGGAGCCTCAATGATTTTACACACTAGTCGTTTACTGGCAAGGGCCAGAGCTTGCGCAAGCAGCAACCAGAGCGGATTGGAATGCAGCCACGTCTGGGCCAGCCATGAACAAACCTAAAGCTGTATCAATCTCGGATTTCCAGGAGTCATTGGCAACTACACCGTGGGTCAAGGAACCAACAACGACGTTGCTGGCCCAGTCATCCATGGCGGATTGCAAGTATACACCGAATAGGGCTGGATCGCAGTCGGTGCGAGCGCAGATCGAACCTTTGACAGGATTGAAGGCTTCTTGTCCAGCCTTGGAGCCAGCAATCGTCAGCCATGCAGTAGCGCCTTCGGGGTGCGGTGCGCCGACTGCCTGCGTGAAGGAGTCAGACAGGAACTGGAAGACGCCAACACTACCGGGAACAGGAGCCCAGCCGTAGTCAACCATCGGCTCTTTGCCAAGTTCAATGAAGTACCCGGCAGCCCAGTCACCCATTACGTTGAACGCAGCATCGCCGTTCACCACAAGCTGAGCAGCATCCTGCCAAGACAGGGAGGCTGCATCGGAGTTTGTGTACGTCAAAACTTTGGAGAAGTCATCCAGAGCAGCTGTGACATCAGCACTTGCCCAGTCTGTCGAGCCATCCCATAAGCCATTGTAGGCATCAGCACCGAGAGAACCCAACAAAACGGTTTCCATCAGGTGCATCTGGGTCCATTGCTCACCCAGAGCTAGCGGAGTTACACCAGCAGCCTGAAGGGTGTCCATCGCGGCAAACCATTCGTCCATTGTGGTCGGAACGGCCACGTCGTTGGCTTCCAGAATGGCGGGGTTGTACCACATCACATTGGCGCGGTGGATATTGACAGGCACCGAATAGATGTTGCCATCCTGCGAGATCAGCGGGATGAGGGTCTCGGGCATCACAGCCAGCCAATTTTGAGCTTCATACAGGTCATTGAGCGGTTCAATCTGACCACCGGCGACATAGGTGCCGATCAATTCCTGACCAGCGTGACCCTGCCAGCTATCGGGCGGATCACCGGATTGCAAACGAGTGGCCAATACTGCGCGTGCGTTTGTGCCTGCACCACCCGCAACTGTTGCGTTGATGAACTCAACATCAGGATATTCTGCGCCAAAGATACCGATCATGGCTTCGAGGCCAGCAGCTTCGCCGCCACCGGTCCACCAGGAGAAGACTTCCACCTGGGTAGCGGGCATCGCTGCACCACCATCCAAGCCAGTGAAATCACCAGCGGGCCAATACCCGGAGTCAATGATGGCTGACTGCACATTAGCAGCATCAACCGAAACAACAACCGAGGGTTTGGCCGGGACATCTTTAACACCATTATTGTAGGTGTTGGTTTGCGGCGGGGTATTGCCCTCGAGATAAGCAACCGCGGCACTGATGGCATCCGCAACCAATGTGCGAACATCCTTCAAGACAGTCATGGACTGCTTGCCGTCGATGATGTACTGAACAGAGGCTTCTTCGGCATCCTGACCGGTGACAATATAGCTGCTCACATCAGCGTCGGCGCCAAAAGCATCGGCGATCGCGCGAGCCGTACCATCATTCGGAGCCAGAATGAAGACAGCACCTTTATCTTCAGCCGTCGCAACTGTCAGGTTGGCTTCGGCCAAGTTCTTGGCGGTGTTAAAATCCCAGTTGGTGGTGATCTGACCAATGATCTTGCCCATCTCGTCACGGCTCAACTCTGCTTTGTCTTGCAAAGCAAGCGCTTCACTGGAGTTCTTGATCACGAATGTGCCATCGGCGATCTTGGGTTGTAAAACATTCCAGGCACCCTGGAAGAACAAGAAAGCGTTGTTGTCAGAAGCGGCACCCGCGTACAGGTACAGTGGGTTACCAGCACCTGAGGCCTTGTCAACCAGGTATTGCGCTTGAGCTTCGCCCACCGCAATGCTGTCGAAGGTGACGTAGTAATCAACTGCTTCGGTGTCGAGGATTAGGCGGTCGTAAGCAATCACCTTTACACCCGCGGCAGCAGCGGCTTCAGCGGCAGCAGCGGCGGCAGCGCCATCCTGAGGGGTCAGAATCAGCACTTTGACGCCTTTTGTGATCAGGTCTTCAACGTTGGATTTTTCTTTGGCAGAATCACCCTGGCTGAAGAGAATCTCTACGTCGTAGCCCGCAGCTCCGAGCGCTTCCTTGAAGCGAGTCTCATCCTGAATCCAGCGCGGCTCGTCTTTGGTCGGCAAAACGATGCCGACGGCCAACTTCCCACCATCGGCGGGGGCGGCTGCATCTTCTGCGGGCGCGGCCGGGCTACAAGCCACGAGCAGTACGCCTGCAATAATCAGCAGCGCAATGAACAGTAGTACCGAGCGAAAGTTCTTTGGGAACATGATACTCTCCTTAGAGTTGTTTATTTATTGAGTAAACGGGGGAACACGGATATAGTTAGTCTTCTATGTTTCACCTCCTTTGAAACGTATGATGACAGCAAATATTCGCAGAAGCCCCTTCAACAAGGCGCTTATATGTCAGGATTTACGTATTTGGGAAGAAGCCCGAAAACTGGAATGTATATCAAGCACCTGCTTTCGGTATTTTTTCAGTGGGCTACGTAAATCATCGTTCGGCAATCTCTGCTAGTATAATGGTAACGAAGATTCTTCCCTAATCCCCCCCTTTTTCCCCACTTCATGTAGGGGATTCCCCCCTATTTAACTGGGATTCGTAGTCTTTTGGGAACTACCATAAGAAAACCCACAATTAGGGGTATTGTGAACAGCTACCACGGGGCCTCCTAGAGATCCGGTCTCATCGTTCTTGTTCAAAATCCGCATAGTGGTAAGATTCTCTTATGCGAACGACACGAATACTACTTGCAGACGATCATGCGGTCGTGCGTGCAGGCATCCGCAAAGTTGTTGAAGAAATTCCCGGCCTCGAAGTGGTTGCAGAAGTGAGTGATGGGCCTTCCCTTTTGGAGCATCTCGCACTCGAACAACCTGACTTTTTACTGGTGGATATCAGTATGCCAGATTTTGATCCGATACGAAGCATCAATCAAATTCGTACACAAAATCCGGCGATGAAAATTTTAGTGGTCAGCGCATACGATGATGAGTTTTATGTGCACGGCCTATTGGGTGCCGGGGTGAATGGCTATCATCTCAAAGATCAGCCATTAAGCGATTTAAAACTGGCTTTGCAGCAAATTATGGCCGGCGAACGCTGGATTTCAAGTCCGTTGATTTCAAAACTAGTGGGCGGGCCAAAACCTGCCCCCACAACACCCTTACTTACGGTCCGGCAACGTGATATTCTGCGGCTTTTGCAAGAAGGGCTGGATAACCAGAGTATTGCCCTTGAAATGGATTTAAGTGTCAAGACCGTTGAGAATCATTTGACACGCATCTACCGCCAGTTACAGGTGCAAAGCCGCCTCGAAGCCGTGAATGTTGTCAATCAACATCCTGAAATCCTGGGCATATTAGGACAACAGATTCGCCATAATGAAAATGCCCCCAAACAATCATCGCCTGAATATTCAATTCTGGTTGTTGATGACAATCAACGCTATTTGCGCCAGATTCAGCGTATCTTAGCCCGGGTGTGCCCACTTGCTGTATTGTTTGAAGCCGATAGTGTTGTTACCGCACAACAGATTTCACAACAAATTCAACCGCGATTGGCCTTTGTGGATGTGGTGCTGGGCGAAGAAGATGGCATCCGTTGCGCTCGTCGAATAAAAGCTGTTTCCGAACAATCACGCATTGTGATGATTAGCGCCTACCCCGATCGAGAGTTCCGCCGGTTGAGCATGGAGGCGGGGGCTGTTGCATTTCTGGACAAAAAAGATCTGGATGCCCGTACGCTCCGTCAGGTAATCGAAGATTTAATCATATGACCTTTCAACACGCAACCTGGCGGCTGATCAAAACGCCACCCGCGCCCGGAGCCTGGAATATGGCTGTGGACGAAGCGATCCTCGAAGGAATGGGGTGCGGTGACACACCACCGACTCTGCGGCTGTTTGCCTGGGATCCCCCCTGTTTATCAATTGGCTATGCGCAACCAATAAGCGATATTGATAGAAAAAATATCCTAGCGCGCGGGTGGCACCTGGTACGACGATTAACAGGGGGACGCGCCATCTTGCACACCGATGAAATCACCTATTCGGTGATTGGCCCAACTCATGAGCCGCGGCTGGCTGGCAGCGTAATTGAAAGCTACCAACGGCTTTCACAAGCACTATTGCTGGCCTTGAAATTACTGGAACTCCCTGCACAAGCGCTGCCAAAAATTGTCGATCAGCCAAAATCTTTTGAGCCAATCTGCTTTGAAGTGCCTTCCCATTATGAAATCACAGTGGCAGGAAAAAAATTAATCGGCAGCGCCCAGGCGCGCAAAAAGGCGGGAATCTTGCAGCATGGCACACTTCCCCTCCACGGTGACCTCACCCGCATTACGCAAGCCCTGGCTTTCCCTTCTGTTGCTGCGCGTGAACAAGCCGCCCAACGCTTGCTGGTTCGCGCCACAACCACAGAAGCGATTTTGCAGCGCTACGTCAGTTGGGAGCAGGCTGCCGAGGCTTTTGTTGAGGCATTCTCCCAAACTCTAAATATTCAGTTGCAACCCGCGGATCTTACACCAACAGAAATCGCGCGCGCCGAAGAACTGGTGAAAGAAAAATACGCTCACCCCGACTGGAATGAGCGTACCTGAAGAATAACTGACTCCACTGAAAAAACTACCGTGCAGGTGTTCCCGCCGGAATATATGGGG
>CALCSH010000311.1 GCA_937893815.1 uncultured Anaerolineae bacterium
GAGTCAAAGATGCAAAGATTCAAAGACCAAAAATTTTCTTTGCGGCTTCGTATCCTTGCGCCGTTGCGTTAAGTCTTGCCCACAATATTGGAGAAAATATGCAGCCCATCCTCAAACTTGATCTGACCACCGGCACGCAAGAAATCTATTCCATCCCTGCCGAATGGGAGCGCGATTATATCGGTGGCTCGGCGCTGGCGGCGCGACTGCTCTATGATGAACTGCATCCCGGGGTAGCTGCACTTTCTCCTGAAGCACCGTTGCTCTTTATCACTGGCCCGCTGACGGGGACGGCTGGCCCCGCCGTGGGGCGTTTTGTGGTGTGCGGACGTTCCCCAGCTACCGGGTTGTGGACCGAATCGCATTGTGGTGGATTTTGGGGGACAGAATTGCGTAAGGCAGGTTATGATGGTTTATGGATCACCGGGAAGGCGCAGGAGCCAGCTTATCTTTGGATCCATGACGACCAAATCGAAGTACGGGATGCGGCTCACCTGTGGGGGATGGAAACCGCCACGGCCCAGGCGACGCTCATCCAGGCTTTGGGGAGTAAACCCAAACCGCGCGTGGCGGTCATCGGCCCGGCGGGCGAATCCCAAATCCCCTTCGCACTGATTCTTGCCGATCATGGCCGCGTCGCCGGGCGGACCGGCATGGGTGCGGTGATGGGTTCCAAAAATCTCAAAGCGGTGGCTGTGTGTGGCAGTTCCAAAATTCCCATCGTTGCCCAAAATTTCCCAGAACTGCGCTCGGCGGCTAACCGCGATCTGAAAGACGACAACTTTACCAGTGCCGCCCACGAACTGGGTACTGCCGCGGTGGCCGATTATGCCGACTATCTCGGTGAAATGCCCAAAAAATATTTTCAAGCTGGCACATTCGACGGCGTTGCTAAAGTTAGCGGCTCGACGATGGCGGAGACGATACTCACCGGTACAAGCGCCTGCCATGCTTGCGTTATTGCCTGCGGGCGCGTGGTGGCACTGCCAGAGACCTTTGGGGTCTTAGTGACGTCGTCAAAGTTTTTGGAAATGCCTGACAAAGACCCCAAAGGTCTACCGCGCGAACAAAAAGGCCCGGAGTATGAAACCATTGTCGGTTTTGGCCCCAACTTGCTAATTGACGATCTGCCTTTTATCGTTCGCATGGGTGAGTTGTGTGACCGCTACGGCATGGACGTGATCACCCTCAGCGGCACGCTGGGGTTGGCCTTCACGCTCTACGAGCAGGGCATCATCAACCCCGAAGACACCGGTGGTCTGGAACTGAATTGGGGCGATACGCAGATTGTCGAAACGCTGGTGCATCAAACTGCCCGCCGAGAGGGGTTTGGCGCTGCGCTGGCCGAAGGCTCGCGCGCTTTGGGGCGGCGGTTTGGCGCCGAAAATCAGGCTGTGCAGGTCAACGGCCTGGAACTGGCTTACCACGACCCGCGCGGCGCATCGGGAATGGCGCTGGTATACGCCACCTCGCCGCGTGGCGCTTGCCATAACCAGTCGGACTATTTCTTGCCCGATATCTTCGGCCAGGATGAACCCTCCCTGGGTTTGGAATATTTTGGACGCCACGCCGGGGCTGAGAAATCTGCTAATGTTGCCATTCACCAAAACTGGCGCACGGTTTTCAATGCTCTGGTGATGTGCATCTTTGCCAACGTCCCACCGGAAGATATTTTGGATTTATTAAATGCAGCTACCGGGGATTCTCGCACTCTTGAGGAATTGCTACGTGTTGGCGAACGTGCCTGGAACCTCAAGCGGTTGGTCAACCGCCGCCTGGGGTTGGTCGGTGCGCACGATATTTTGCCTGCCCCCCTGCGGATTCCCTACGCAGAAGGCGGCGCGGCGGGTTACGAGATTCCCTTCGAAGCCATGCTGCAAGCCTACTACCACGCCCGCGGCTGGGATTCTGAAACCGGGATGCCGACGCGAGAAAAGCTGGATGAGTTGGGAATTGGGAAATTGGGTGATTAGTTACTCAGGAATCAGGTAATTAGGGGATAGATGTTGCCGAATTCCTAATCCCTGATTACCTAAGCAACTGATTTATTTTTCTGAATGAAATATTGGAGTACAAAGACATGAAATACGTAACCGTAAAAGAAATGATCGCCATCGAAAAAGAGTCGGACGCCGCCGGGCACACCTACCCAGAAATGATGGAACATGCCGGGCGCGGGCTGGCGGAAATTTTACACGAAGAATTTGACGAATATGACGACAATACTGCTCTGGGGTTGGTGGGGGCGGGCAACAATGGCGGCGACACCCTGGTCGCTTTTTGCTATTTGCAAGAATGGGGCTGGCAAACCACGGCCTTTATCGTGCGTCCGCGCCCGGCCAGCGATCCGCTGCTGGCGCGTGCTCAGGCTGCCGGAGTCGAGATTTTGGATATCGAATCAGATGTCAAGTTCAAACAACTTGAAACCGCTTTGGCACAGCATGATGTTTTATTCGATGGTGTCTTGGGCACCGGTATCCAACTACCTTTGCGCGGGGCGATTGCCAAGGTCCTCGATTATGTTCAAGCGGAACTGTTAGCGATGGACGACCCGCCGATGGTGGTCGCCGTGGATTGCCCTTCAGGAGTCGATTGCGATAGCGGGCAGGCCGCGTCTGAATGCATCCCGGCTGATCTTACCGTGACGATGGCGGCCGTCAAGCGCGGCTTGCTGAAATTGCCCGCATACGACCTGTTGGGCGACCTGGTCGGCGTCAGTATTGGCCTGCCGGAAGGGTTGAAGGCGCAGTCCGCAGTTCGCCGCGAAGTGATTACTGCCGGATGGGTTAGCGAGCAGTTTCCAGAGCGTCCATCAGACGCTCATAAAGGCACTTTTGGCACGGCGTTAGTTGTGGCGGGTTCAATGGAATTCAGCGGCGCGCTGGCGTTGGCGGGCGAAGCTGCCTATCGCATCGGTGCCGGCCTGGTCACACTGGGGGCATCGGCTTCGCTGCACTCGGCACTGGCTGGGCGTCTGCCCGAAGCGACCTGGCTGCTGCTTCCCCATGAGAAAGGTGCTATCGCCGCCGCCGCTGCAGATGTTGTGCGCGAAAATATCGAACGTGTTACTGCCCTGCTGCTCGGTCCCGGGTTTGGTATGGCCGAATCCACCGGCGAGTTTCTCAAGCGCCTTTTCGGGAATCATATAAACAAGAAAAGTGGCAGCCTGGGCTTCATTAAAATACCTGAAACCGAGGCGCAGAAAGAAGCATTCGCACTCCCACCTTTGGTGATCGACGCCGACGGACTCAAACTGCTGGCGAAGCTCCCCGATTGGGCCGCTCTACTCCCCAAATCTGCGGTGCTCACTCCTCATCCCGGCGAAATGGCCGCACTGACGGGTCTCGAAACCGCCGAAATCCAGACCGACCGTTTGGGGATTGCCGAGCGCTTCGCCGCCGAGTGGGGACATGTTGTTGTGCTCAAAGGCGCATTCACGGTAATTGCTGCCCCCGATGGCCGCACAATGATTGTGCCGGTGGCCTCTTCCGCCCTGGCGCGCGCTGGCTCTGGCGATGTGCTCGCCGGTCTGATCACTGGATTACGCGCGCAGGGGCTGGAAGCTTTCGAAGCCGCCGCCGCCGGAGCCTGGATTCACGCTCAGGCAGGGCTGATGGCTGCCGAGATGCAGGGGAACACGGCCACTGTTCTGGCAGGCGATTTGCTAAATGCATTGCCTGGTGTGCTGGAACAATTGTTATAGGTTCTAACGCAAGGCCGCCAAGAGGCAGAGTCGCAAAGATTTTTGAAAATTCTCCTTGCCACTTTCAACCTTTGCGCCCTTGCGTTAAATTTTTTGTTCGTTTCGAGTATAATTCAGACTATGTCTATCCAAAAATTATCCCATCTCGATGAAAGCGGCCGTGCCCGCATGGTGGATGTTGGTGACAAACCCGTCACCGCGCGTGTCGCCATTGCCAAAGGCGAAGTCATCATGCGTCCGGAAACGCTGGAATTGATCCAGGCAGGCGCGCTAAAAAAAGGGGATGTGCTCAGTGTGGCTGAATTGGCCGGGGTGATGGCCGCCAAGAAAACATCCGATCTGATTCCCTTATGCCACCCGCTGGCACTCAATCAGGTGCTGGTTGTGATACAACCACGGCCCGACCTACCCGGCGTAGAGATTACCGCCACGGCGCGTACTTCCGGGAAAACCGGCGTGGAGATGGAAGCCCTGACGGCCGTTTCTGTGGCAGCGTTAACGGTCTACGATATGGCCAAAGCTGTCGAGAAAAGCATGCAAATTACCCGAATCCGTCTGGTTGAAAAATACGGCGGGCAAAGTGGTGATATCATCAATGAATGAAATAACTATCCTGTTTTTTGCCACGATGCGTGATCACACCGGCGAGCGCAAAATCTCAATCACTGTGCCGGAGAATACCCAGGTTAGCAGCCTCAAAGCAATTTTGGCCGAGCGCTATCCTCAGGCGGTTGCTGCTCTGGATGCCACCCTGGTTTCGATCAACCGCGATTACGCCTTCGATGAAGATCTAATTCCCGCTGGGGCCGAAGTCGCCATGTTCCCGCACGTCAGCGGGGGGTAATCATGACTGAATTCCCAACGATATTTTCGATTACGGAAGATGAACTTGATCTGGATGCGCTGCTGGCGCAGATCACACTGCCTTCAACCGGGGCGGCCTGCTTCTTCACCGGGATGGTGAGAGGCACGACCCGCCGCGATGGTTTGCCCCCGGAGACGGAATACCTCGAATATGAGGCCTACATCCCGATGGCAGAGGCAAAAATGAAGCAAATCGCCGATGAGATTCGCCAACGCTGGCCAGTGGTAGAGGGGATTGCGATCGTACAGCGTATCGGACGTTTGTACCCAATGACTCCAACTGTGCTGATTGCCTGCTCCGCTGCGCATCGCGATACTGGGGTCTTCGATGCCGCGCGCTATGGCATTGACCGTCTCAAAGAAATTGTTCCCGTCTGGAAGAAGGAAGTCGGCAGCGATGGTGAAACCTGGATCGAAGGTGGGTACATACCTCAGCCCGGGGAGTAGCCAAACGCCAGTCCTGCCAGGTTTTTGTTAGTCACCCACTCGGAGCGAGTCCGATCAGAGTTCGGGTGAGGGGGTATGATCAACCCCGAGTCAACACTGCGGCGCGACCAGTTCCCACATCAGGGGTTTTAATTTTTATTATTCGCTGAACTCAAAAACGCAATCTCGGCTGGATTCAACGTCACAAATGGAGCTGTTCTACCGTGACGTTAAAATGCTGGCGTTTTTAGTCGTCTCATTTATGACTCCACTGAAAAAACTACCGTGCAGGTGTTCCCGCCGGAATATATGG
>CALCSH010000312.1 GCA_937893815.1 uncultured Anaerolineae bacterium
GGGTGTGAAACACCCGCCACACCCCCAAATCTGGGCTTTACCTTGCGAAATCTCAAAGACCCATAAATAAAAGCCTGGCACGATTTCTAACCGGGATCAAGTGCACCTACGATTTGGAGCACGGCCTGTCGGGAGAGTTTTTCATCGCCGCGTTCCAGCGCTTCGAGGGTGGCATAGGCCAGCGAGCGCGGAATTTCAACGAAGTGCATGAAGGTCGTGCGCGGCAGGGTTTTCGCATAACTGCTGAAACCATCCAGGTTTTCGCGGGCGTAGGTGAACATTTCCTCCAGGCTCCAGCCTTCGGGGAAGTAATCGACGCCGCGGGCCAGATCTTCGACCCGGTTGCGAAGAATATTCACCGTTTGTAGCCCGCGGCCAAATTGAATGGCGTGGGTGCGGTGAATCTGAACTTTTTCGAACCAGGCCCAAATATCACACAACAGCAACCCCACAGCGCCAGCCACACCATAGGTATATCGATCCAGGTCTGATTTATTGCTCACCCGCCAGTTGACGGTTGCCCATTGCGCCATGCGATCTGCCATGGTTGCCGTGGCTTCCCATACGCGGGGGGCTATAAATGTGGGCGCATAGCAGGCCCACTCGCCAATGCGCAGCGTCACTTCGGGTAATTCTTCGCGAAAATCCTTGAATAATTGGGTAAATTCGTCGTGGGCAAATGTTTCCACCGAGGTCTGCGATTGCAAGATGCGGCTGATCCCGCCCAGCAGGGATGCTTTATCAGCGCCGCTCAGTGTGGGGTGGTCTTCGATTTCGTCAATCGACCGCAAACATAGATACCCCGCAGCAACGGCATCGCGCAGACCGCCGGGGAGTTTCACAATCGGCAGATAAAAAGTTCGGCTGGTCAGTTTTAGCGTTTGCATTGCTTCATCGTAAGTTGCCATGGCAGATCCTTTTGCTCTCGGTACGGGTAAATGGTAATGTAACGGCTTGAAAACAAATAGTATGAGGCTTTTATTGATTGTGCTATTCGCCGGATCGTTGCACGCTGAATGAAATTTTCTCGCTGTATTCATTCCCGGAGAGATCAATCGCCCGGATGGTTAGCAAATGTTCACCAAGCCGAGGCAGCCAGGGCAGCGCAAAAGGAGGCTGGGTTTGGGTTTCGAGGGCTTTATCATCCAATATATATTCAATTTGGCGTAGTCCCAAATTATCGCTGGCTTGCACCTGAAATGTGATCGGTGTGGTCGCCTGATAATCGAATACCTGCCCATCTTCTGGATAGGCAATGCTCACGTCCGGTGGTGAATTATCGACCGTGACCTGAATGGTGTGGGTATCCACGTGCTGCCCGCTGCGAATAACGATCAACTGGATCGCGTATAGCCCGTTCAGATCGCGGGTATCCCAACGGCCAAGTGTGCCGTTTTTGACTGGCGTGGTGATGTCGTCACTGATCGCCAGCCAGCTTTGCGGATTGAGACCCATACCAACTTGTAAACGGTAGGAGACGAAATCTGTTCCGCTTGCACTGCCCCTAATCTCCACGTCGCCGGTGGTGTTGGAGAATATCAGCGGGGCGGTGATTTCTGCATCCGGGGAGAGCGTAGGCGCATGGATGACATCGTAAGCAGTGGGTGGTGTTTGCAGCCCGGTTTGGGCGGCCCAACTGCTGGCTTCGGGGGGCACGAGCATAAACACGCGCGCTTCAATTAATTCGGGCGGCGTGAAGACCGTAGCCAGACGGCCTGTTTCGCGGTTGACTTCATATACCCGAAAAAGGGTGTCGGCCTGTGTGGGTTCATGGCCGCTGAGGAAGACTTCGCTGACGACCGCAGGACACTCTGTTGTGGGCAGCATCCCCGATGGGTCGCAGACGGTTAGCGTGCTGATGCCGGGGGGCGCTTGCCAGCTTTCACTGGGAAGGTCACGCGTGGCGTATTGAATCACAGCCCGCCATAAAGCCGCACTTGTCTGCGGGGTCAGCGTCTCCTCCCCGAGCGAGTCCGTTGCATCCGTGCCTAACCACACACCTACAACCAACTGCGGTGTGTAGCCAATTGTCCAACTCTGATCGCCCTGCGCTGTAATCCCCATTTTTGCCGCTGTTGGGCGACCGATTTCCAAGGGATTGGGGTGTCCAAGGCTAGGCCAGCGCGCCGATTCGTCGCTGAGCATGTGGTTCACCAGGTAGGCTAATTGTGTATTGGTCACCGGTTGCGTATCGGATTGCGGATTGCCCAGCCAGAGCTGTCCGTTGGTATCGTAAACCTGGGTAATGGTAATGGCGCTCAGTTCAGGGCCATCTTCGCTCGTGTGTAGATCGCCAGCAAATTGCCCCAGGTCGGCGAAAATCCCATAGGCTTGCGTCATTTCTAATAGGGTGACTTCGCCGTCGCTGAGCAGATACTGGCAACCGGGACATTCTAAAAGAGCGGAGTGTTCTTGCGCATCAAATTGTAGGTCTATGCCAAATTGGGCAATTGTACGCCAGATATTGTCGGCACCGATCTGGTTCATGGTAGCCAGCGCTGGGGTGAGGTAATCGTTCACCATTGCCTGCCGTAAGCGGATTGGCCCCCGATAGTTGCCATCGGGCTGGATGATCTGGTTGATTTCGTTGGAAAAGGTGCTCGGAATATCCCACAGCAAGCTGGCAGGGGTAAAACCGCGGGTGAAAGCTGTGAGATAAACGAAGGGTGTCAGCAGAGAACCCGGTGCGTGGCCGGGGAGATGTGCGGGGTCGCGCCCGGGGGTGTTTTCACCGACCATGGCCAAAACCTGCCCCGTGAGTGGATCGAGTACAACAATATTGGTCGCCAATGATCCGGCGGGAAATTCGTCTTTGAGCGCCAGAGCGGGGAGCAGGCGAGCCGCGGCGCAGTTTTCGGTGGCGATGGCTGCGCCTGAAAGTTGTTGCAAATGGCTTGCAGCCGCACAAACGGACTGCTGCTGCAATTCGTAATCCAGCGTGGTAATGATCTCAAATCCGCCGCGTTCCAGGCGTTGTGCAGGAATGTGCTGGGTAAGCTGCTCCCAAACCAGATTGATGAATGCCGGTGCGAGTTGAGTTTTTGGTAATGGGGCGCTTTGAAATGGCGGCGGACTTTTTTGCACTTTGGTAACCATTGCTGCCGAAAGGTAGCCCTGATCTTGCATGGCTTCCAGAACAGCTAGACCGCGTTCCAGAGCCGTATCGGGCGCATTAAAAGGAGTAATGCTGGGAGACTGGGCAATTGCGGCTAGAATGGCGGCTTCGCTCAGTTGAAGTGCGTCCAGTTTTTTGCCAAAATAAACTTCAGCTGCCGCCGTAGCGCCGTAGATGCGATTGCCGTAATAGGCACTGTTGAGATACCATTCGAGTACTTTCTCGCGCCCGAATTGGCTGGTGATTTGCGCCGCCAGCATGCGTTCGCGCGCCGACCGCCAAGTGCTGGGGGCTTCCTCCCACAGCAACAGGTTGGATACCAATTGCTGGGTGATGGTTTGGTTGTCATCTGTGCGGGGATCAAGCGTGGTAAAACCGGGGTGTTGCCAGAAGCTGGGGTCCATGGCGGCAATCGTGGCTTCAATCAATTCGGCGGGAAATTCATCCAGTGGGGTATAACTGCGCTCTGCCAGGGCGGGGTTATTTAATTCCAATAGAATATATTCACCGCTGCGATCATAAAAGCGAGTTGGTCGTAATAATAGTCCGTTGGGGGGCTCCAGCAGCAGCGGCAGGGTCGCCGGGGAGGGGAGATCACGGGTCAGGATGGCGTAGGAGGCAGTGCCAAAAATGGCGATAAGGGCGATGGCGATACTTAATATCATCGCAACGCTCAAACCCGTGCGACGCAGGGGGGTACGATCGTATTTTTTCTTGCGGCGCTGACGCGCGCGCAATATCCCTGGGATGTTCGACATAGCAAGATTTTACAACAGAATCAGGGAATATATGACTAATTTCCTATGGCTCATGAGGAACTGTCGTAAAAAATCCCGGATGGTATTGTCTGATCGGTTAGTTGGATTTTTGCTGCGCAATTTGCAGGATTTCTTGTGCCGAGCGGATTGTGCTCTCGCTGACTTCGCCAAGCATTTGAGCCAGTTCGCGCAAGCGGGTTTCGCCCTCAATCACATCAACCTGTGTGGTAGTGCGGCCTTCTTCGATATTCTTCTGCACCCGGAAGTGCTGATCGCCGAATGCGGCCAGTTGAGGCAGGTGGGTAATGCACAAAACCTGATGTGCCTGAGCTAATTTACTGAGTTTTTCACCGACTACGGTGCCCACGCGCCCGCCAATGCCCTGGTCGATTTCATCGAAAATTAGAGTAGGGATATGATCGGCGCGGGCGAGAACGTTTTTCATGGCCAGCATCAACCGCGAAGTCTCACCGCCGGATGCGACTCTGGCGAGGGGCTTGAATCCCTCTCCGGGGTTGGTCTCAATGATGAATTCCACGCGCTCCCACCCATCAGCTGTGAAGGCCACGCGCTCCCCATTGGGCATGGGAATCCCATTGGAATCTGGATCCACCTGAAAATCTACCGCGAAGCGCGCTCCCGACATCCGCAGGTCGATCAGTTCACTTTCGATCGAATTTTGTAATAAATCTGCCGCGGCATGTCGTTTTTCGGAAAGCGCCGCGCCGCGTTTGCCAAGTTCGATCAATTGCGCGGTTTCATCCGTCTCTAACTCGGTTATGCGTTCGCTGGCATGTGTGATGGCATCGAGTTCTTGTTGGGCTTTTTCCCCGAAGGCTAAAATCTCTACAATGCTGTCGCCGTATTTGCGTTTTAGCGTGTTGAGCACGTTGAGCCGCTCTTCCACCTGGTCGAGGCGACGGGGGTTGAATTCGATATTCTCCAGGTAGCTGCGCAGTGTGTGGCTGATATCGCTGAGTTCTTCGAATGTAGCGTTGGCCTGTTCGTGCAACGGCGCCTGCGAAGCATCGGATTGGGCCAGCGAAGCCAGTGCCTGGAGTACTTCGCCAAATCGATCGCTGATCGAGGGGTCGTCGGGCGAACTCTCGTCAAGCAGTAGCAACGCTTTTTGTCCGTGAGCAGATAATTTTTCAGCATTGGCCAGACGGTTGCGCTCTTCAATCAATTCGGCTTCTTCACTAACCTTGAGTTTTGCCGCGTTGATTTCGTTGATCTGGTAGCCGAGCATGTCGGCGCGCTGTGCCGCCTGGCGTTCATTCTGGTGCAACTCTTTGAGTTCCTGCCGGATTTTTGTAATTTGTCGGTAGGTGGTTTTATACTCGGTTAGTGTATTTTGCATTTCCGTATATCGGTCGAGCAAACGCAAATGCTCACGCACGCGCAGCAGCGAGAGATGCTCGGACTGGCCGTGAATATCCACCAGTTGCTCGCCTATCTCGCGTAGCACACCTACATTGCTCATGCGCCCATTGATGCGCACCACATTGCGGCTGTCACGGCGAATTTCCCGCCCCAGGGTGACGAAGTCCGGATGGTCAAGCAGAGCTTCACGATCGAGTGTGGCATGAATGGCTGTGCGAGAAATATCGGGAATTTTAAAAGTGGCTTCAATCAGCGCGCCTTCCGCGCCGCTGCGGATGAAGGTACTGTCGGCGCGACTGCCGAGCAGCGTGTTGAGCGCGTCCATGATAATAGATTTACCAGCGCCGGTCTCACCGGTGAAAATGATCAGCCCAGTCTGGAAGCGCAGTTGCAATTGATCGATAATCGCGAAATTTTCGATGTAGAGTTCTGTTAGCATAATTTCTTGTCACTTAACGCTGGTGCGATAATGGCCATATTGTATGTCGAGCTTAAAAATTTATCGTCGATTGAATATCAGACCGCTGACCCGGTAGTAGACCGCACTCGTGACCATAATTGCATACGCACTCTGCCAGGCCAAACCAAGCAGGCTGCCCAAATCTAGCCCGTAAGCGGGAAATAGTACGATCAGGGTGATTATTTTACTCAATGCAAGCGGAACACTGCCAATAAATGCCGCCGCGGTAATCACCTGAAAGAGGCGCTTCGACCGCCGTTTTTGGATGATCAAACGCGCCGCCCCCGCAATCCCGGCACCAGCCATTGGCGCCAGGAAGAGCACGAAAAATCCCAATTTGGGAAGCAGCCAGCTTCCAATAAACGCCAAAAAAACTGTAAGCATGAATCCGCTGATATAGTCGTACCATAATGCGGATTCAAAAATCTTTTGGTGACCACGGACACATTCCCGACAGCGATAACCGGTGGGCGTGTGAACAGCGCATTTGCTGCAAATTAACTTTTCGCAATGGTTACAGCGCAGGCTGGTTTCGCGGCTGGGGTGGTTGGCGCAATACAGCGTTGTTTCTGTCATGATAGTTTTTTAATCGCAGGGTTATTATACATGTGTGGTGTCAGGTTACGGTAAAAATACCCCGGGTCTTGAATGCGCACAAAATGAACGTTGTACTTGCTGGCGCGGGCATCCACACGGTCGCCATCTTGCAGTTTTATGGGGTATTGCCCATCAACGCTGATCACGGCCTGATGATCGGTGTGGATTGTAACCGATACCGATGAACCTTCGGCGAGAATAATCGCGCGGTCAATGGAGAGATGCGGCGCTACCGGTACGAGGAGGATATTGCGCAACTCTGGCGGGAGGATTGGCCCCCCGGCAGCAAGCGCATAGGCGGTGGAGCCAGTAGATGTTGCCGCGATCAGACCGTCAGCGACGTAGGTTGCCAGGAAACGATCATCGACACTGGTATCCAGATGAACCGGGCGTACGATTTCACCGCGGCTGACAACGATTTCATTCAACACTTGCCACTGTTCTAACTTCTCGCTGCCGCGCCACTGTTCGGCGCAAAGCAACATGCGTTGTTCCAGCCAAAAATTACCCGCCAGCGCTTTCGGCAGGATGGTTTGCCAATCCTGGAGCTTGATTTCCATGAGGAAACCAAATTTCCCCATGTTGATTCCGAGAATGGGCACGCCATACGGCGCGCATAAACGCCCGGCGCGCAACATAGTGCCATCCCCACCCAGGGCGACTAATAAATCGACATCGCCAGCAGCGACTTGCGAGCGTAAGTTCTCATCATATAAATAATCGTGGCACGCTTGCAAGCCTTGACTCCGAATAAATGCCGAAATTTTTTCGGCTTCTTCAAAGGCCAGCGGAATATCCGGATGTGCCGCGATGACAATTTTCTGGAAGTGGGGGTTGGTACTCATGGGCCTCAATTATAGCGGCAAGATAAGGATCAGTGAACGGTAGCCTATTATGATGGCCCGCCTACAATGTTTGATCGCATACAGAACGATAGCCACAATTTTGACAGCGACGTGGTGATTGGTGCGAACGGTTGATTTTTCGTAAATGTCCTTTGGTGCGCATTTCAGAGACCAGCTCAACTAGTTTGCTTTCGATCTCAGGCGTATAATCGATCCGATAAGTGCGGTTCGGGTATTTTAATACGCCGTGCGAAGGGCGAACACGATAATGTTTGT
>CALCSH010000313.1 GCA_937893815.1 uncultured Anaerolineae bacterium
CCCCATATATTCCGGCGGACATCTCCGTCATCGGCTTTTTGCAGTAGAGTCATATATATTATCAAAATTATTTGAAACCAATTTGTGTTTGACAACACACTGGCGACTTATTTTCTTAACGACCTGTAGGAGGTTCATATGTTCCATAAAATTTTCCAAACTCTGGATGCAAAATTCGGTTTTGAAGAAGCCAAAGCTCACTGCGATGTCCCCTGCGGCATTTATGACCCGATTGTTGCCCAAATTAGCGCCCTGACGGTGGTGCGCATGATGGATTTAATGGCTGGCCTGGAAGGTGCGGGCGTTGCTCATGATAACAGCATGTCGCGCTATGTTGCGACCAAAGAAGAGCATGCCGAGAAAGCCAAACACGAAATTCGCATCATTTGGGGTGACTATATCAAAGACCAGCACGTTGAAGCACACCCCGAACTGACCGGCCTGGTGCACAAGATTATGCAGCTCGGTTCCAAGAGCCGCCAAACCGCCGACCGCGAAACTGGCGTAGCTTTCGTGGAAGCTGTCAATCAATTTGCTGAGATTTTTTGGGCCACCAAGAACGTTGCCACCAAGAAAGCCAAGGCCCCCTACGCCCCCGCGTTGGAAATGGTTTACCCGAATCTCTAAAACTTGTACCCCGCAACTGGAAGTGTCTGAGTGGATATCTGCTCAGACACTTTTGTTTTTCTGCCACAGATAATTCGGAGTAAATACGTTGCATTCTCTGTGCGCACTGTGCCAACCATCTCTATGCTCAAAATCATTAAAGTTGCCGGCGAAAGCTTATCGCCTGAATACCAGACGGGGGATTATGTGCTGCTGACAACGCCAACACGCCTCAATCGTTTGAAGCCCGGCGATGTGATTGTCTTTCTGCATGAAGCGTACGGACAGATGATTAAACGCATTGAGCGTATGGCCTCCGATGGCCTGCAAATCTTCGTCGTAGGCACCCACTCTCGCAGCATTGACAGCACCGCTTTCGGCCCTATCTCCCCAGATAGCATCATAGGCAAAGTCATCTGGCATGTCGCCAAATCGCGCCGATATTCTTTTTCAGAAAAAGATTTTGATTCCGACCGTGACCAGGATGGCGGTTTCTAGCAGGAACCGCACTCCTGAATTAAAAACAGGATCTGAACATCTATAGTTTATAATCGGCGCTATGAATTCGCGTCCCCCCGTTTCTCCTAAACTCGCTATTCCTTTCGGTATTCTGACCGTTTCAACGGCCTCTATTTTTATTCGCTATGCCCAGGCTGATGTCAGTTCCATCGTCATTGCTGCTGGGCGTTTGAGCATTGCAGGCGTAATTCTGGCGGTGATAGTGGCGTTGCGCTACCGCGACGAGATGCGTATTCTCACTCGCCGCGAACTTATTCTGGCGTTGATTTCCGGCTTTTTTTTGTCGCTGCACTTCGCTTCCTGGATTACCTCCCTCGAATATACCACTGTCGCCAGTTCGGTTGTGATGGTGAGTACCTCCCCGCTGTGGGTAGCATTGCTGGCACCACTGACGATCAAAGAACCCGTCAAGCGCGTGGTGTTGATTGGTATGGGATTGGCGCTGCTGGGCGGCACGATTGTGGGGTTGAGTGATTCCTGTCTCCCGGCAGGTGGCGGTTTTCAGTGCCCACCGATCTCGGATTTTATAGCGGGTGAGGCTTTCCTGGGTGATATGCTGGCTCTGGCAGGCGCACTGACTGGCGCAGGCTACTTGTTGATTGGGCGACGCTTGCGAGAAAAAATTTCGTTGATCCCGTATATCTTCTTGGTCTACGGGGTGGCAGCAATCTTTTTGTTGATCTTTATGTTCTCGGCTGGACAATCGTTGGTCGGCCATCCGGCGCGGGTTTATCTATGGTTGCTGCTGCTGGCTTTGGTGCCGCAGTTGTTGGGACATTCAACATTCAACTGGGCTTTGCGCTATCTTTCGGCGGCGTATGTATCTATCACATTGCTGGGCGAACCCGTCGGATCGGCAATTTTGGCCTATTTTCTACTGGGGGAGGTGCCGTCGGTGATGATGGTTTTTGGTGCTATACTTATTCTGGTTGGTATTTGGATTGCCGGTAGTCGGTAGCGAATAAGGCCCGTAGGTTGGCTTTTGCAGTCCACCTCATGTGAATCCGTTCGACCAGCGTCAACCGCATATTCTATGGCTCGTTCATCCTCTTCAACGAATAAAAAATCAACACCTGCTACAATCTTCTCCAGTGGGGCTGGTCTGGTTCTGCGCGTCTGGCTGCGTTTCGAGCGCTTCGCCGGGGATATTGCCGGGGTTCTGGTAATTGCCATCGCCCTGATGACATTAATGGGTATTCTCGCCCCTGAGTTGGCCAGCGGCTCGTTGCTCACGGCGTGGGTGGGTTTGCTCAAGCGCTGGTTGGGCTGGGGTAGTATTTTCATCGTATTGGCAACCAGTTCCATTGGCTTGTTTCTCTTGCGTCGGCGTGCGGAGGAAATGCACTCGATTCGATGGGGACGCATTTTCGCTGTGGAAGGAATGGCTTTTTCGCTGATGACCTTGTTGACCCTGTTGCAAGGTAGTTCGCTGGAGCGCGCCGAACTTGGTCTGGATGGTGGCTTGGTTGGCTGGGGATTGGCTGAGATTTTGAACTCGTTTCTTAATCCGTTTTTGGCACTGGCGTTGACGTTGATCATCTTTTTGAGCTTTACAACCGTGGGGTTGAATGTGGTGGGATGGATGACGGGTTGGCTGGAGCGCACCCTGGCGGCAGAATCCGCTTCGGGATTGCCAGGATCACGCGCCTCGGCAGTCAGTGTTGCTCCCGTCGAGAACAGTGATGCGCTCAATATCAGCACACGCGCGACGAATAAGAAATCCCAACGGGTGGCACCCGAATTCCGCAAAAGCTTTAAAGTAGAACCCACGCAAGATGAGCGCCCTGCTGAGCCGCTACCGCGTCCCGAAGATTTACCCGGCATGGATTTGCTTTCAGCCGAAAAGGGAAAGCGCCCCAGCGAGCGGCATATCAACCAGCGCGCCGGGTTGATCGAGCAAACCCTGGCCGAATTTGGCATCCCGGCCAAGGTGGTTGGCTTTCAGGTTGGGCCAACGGTGACGCAGTTTGCCGTGGAGCCGGGCTATATTGAAAAGCCGGGCGCCACCCCCGATGAAATTGCTCGCATGCGCAAGGTGCGCGTTTCGCAAATTGCAGGTCTGTCGCGCGATTTGGCGCTGGCGCTGGCTGCCGAACGACTGCGTATTCAAGCTCCGGTACCGGGCCGCGCCTTTGTGGGTATTGAAGTGCCCAATGAAAGTTCGAGTATCGTGCGCCTGCGCTCTGTGTTGGAGTCGGCAGCTTATCATAAGGCTCGCTCCCCGCTGGCAATTGCCCTGGGGCGTGATGTTTCTGGCGAGGCGGTGGTCGCCGACCTGGCATCCATGCCGCATTTGCTAATTGCGGGCACAACCGGTTCGGGAAAATCGGTGAGCATTGCGGCGATTACAACCTGTTTGGTGATGAATAATTCGCCGCGTGAGTTGCGCCTGGTGATGATTGATCCCAAGATGGTGGAGTTGATTCGCTTCAACGGGTTACCGCACCTGTATGGCAAGGTGGAAACCGATCTGGAGCGGATTCTGGGTGTGTTGCGCTGGGTGGTGAGCGAGATGGATCGGCGTTATATCTTGCTCGAAGAATCACGCTCGCGCAATATCGATACCTACAATCGCAAAGTGGGTCGCCGCAAGGATATCGAACCCTTGCCGCGCATTGTGGTACTGATTGATGAACTGGCCGATTTGATGATGTCGGCGCCCGAAAAGACTGAACATAATCTGGTGCGGTTGGCGCAGATGGCGCGCGCTACGGGTATTCACCTTGTGGTGGCAACCCAGCGTCCCAGCACCGATGTGGTCACCGGGCTGATTAAGGCCAACTTCCCGGCGCGCATGTCGTTTTCGGTGGCATCTTCGATTGACTCGCGCGTAATTTTGGATACACCCGGCGCGGAGCATTTGTTGGGCAATGGCGATATGCTCTTTTTGCCCCCTGATGCAGGCAGCCCGATACGCGTGCAGGGGGTGTGGATCACCGATTTTGAATTAGAGAAAGTGGTCGATTTCTGGCAGAAAGCCAACCAACCCGATGCGGATGCATCCCCGCCGTGGGACGCGATGCTAGAGAAAGACGCCGTACTTTCCGACCGAGACGGGCTGATCGAAGAAGCCATCAAGCTTGTGCAACAAACCCAACGCGCCAGCATTTCGATGCTACAGCGCCAGTTGCGCATTGGCTATCCGCGGGCAGCACGGTTAATTGATGAACTGGAAGAGCTGGGCGTCGTTGGCTCATCTCAAGGCGGGGGGCGCGAACGCGATGTTTTGATTGATGAAGCTGATAATTGGATGGATTATCTGGAATAAGCCTGCTTGACAGCCCTCCCCCGCCGCGATAGCATACGAGATGACGAAAATAGTAAATAGGGGTGTTTGGAGTGCCTAGTCGCGCCCCTGGCACCCCTGTTTTTCGAGTTTACGATGTGTACGTAAAGGTTTTATATGCAAAGAAACAGGAATAGGCAGTGACCCAAATAGCTGAAAAACAAGAAATCCCCCAAACATTTACTGATTTTATGCGCAAGCTCTTTAAGGGTGTTCTCGATCCCATCGGTACATTCCTCAATCAGATTGGATTAACCCCCAATACCATGACTCTGATTGGGTTGGCAGGCAATGCTGTGGGGGCGGTTTTTCTGGCGCGCGGCAATATGGTAGCAGGTGGATTGATCATTTTAGTAATGGCCCCTATCGATGCACTGGATGGCACGATGGCGCGCCTGCGCGGCGAACCCTCGACATTTGGTGCGTTTATCGATTCGGTCACCGATCGTTATGCCGAGCTGATTACTTTTTTGGCTCTGCTCTACCATTTCCATCAGAGTGGGAATCTACTGGCGATTCTATTGACTTATTTGGCCGCTGCCGGGTCGGTGCTGGTTTCGTATGTGCGCGCCCGCGCCGAGGCATTGGAGTATGACGCCAAAGTGGGGATTCTCACCCGCCTGGAGCGATATTTTGTGCTGTTGCCCTCCTTGATTTTTAATATCCCTGTGATTGGTGTCGGTATCATTGCTTTATTGGCCAATATCACTGCTTTGCAGCGCATTCTCTATGTTCGCAAGCAAGCCCATCTTGAAATGAAGAAATAGTTGCGTCTCAGAAATAAAAGATGACGCAGGCGGGATGCACTTTCAGTAAGATTCTTCTATCGGAAAACGTCCGGAAAGTGCCCACCACCTTTTATCGGCCTCTTTCAGCTCGAAGCTGCGCAGTTCCATATAAATAATAAGGCTCTCTGGGAACTGCCGTGAGAAACCCCGCATTTTGGGGAGTGAAGCGGGCGAAGCCCGCTTCACTCCCCAAAATGCGGATAACCTACCACGGCAATTCCCAGAGGCCCAATAATAAATCTCCCCTGAGCGAGATTTGCAACAAGAACTTATTTTCACGAGGTACTCCCTATGCCTAACGGTTTCAGCATTGGTCCACTGGATATTCATTATTACGGCATTATTCTTATGCTCGGCGCGGTCGCTGGGGCCTGGCTGGCTGCCCGGCGTGCCAAAGATCGCAAGCAAGACCCCGAATTTGTCTGGGATAGCCTGGTATGGATATTAATCGGCGGTGTGATAGGGGCGCGTCTGTGGCATATTTTCACGCCGCCGCCCTCGATGGTCGAATTAGGTATCACAACACAGTATTATCTGACGCACCCCCTGGATGCGTTGGCCATCTGGCGCGGCGGTTTAGGCATTCCCGGTGCGGTGATCGGTGGCGGTCTGGCGTTGTATCTGTATTGTCGCAAGCAAAGAACCAGCTTTGTCATGTGGGCTGATATTGTAGCGCCCTCTCTGGCGCTGGGGCAAGCCATCGGGCGCTGGGGCAACTTCATCAATCAGGAGTTGTATGGCGGCCCCACTAATTTGCCTTGGGGTATTTATATCGAGCCTGCCTTCCGCGTGCCGGGGTTCGAGCAGTTTACCCATTTTCACCCCACATTTTTCTACGAATCGGTCTGGAATCTTGCCAATATGGCTTTGCTGATCTGGTTGGGATACAAGTTTTCCAAGCGATTGATTGATGGCGATATTTTCTTGACCTACCTGATCGTTTACCCTGTTGGGCGCTTCCTGCTGGAATTTCTACGTCTAGATTCATCGCAATTGGGCGGTATCAATGCCAACCAGACGTTAATGGCTGTTGTGGCGATTGCGGCTGGTGCGGCTTTGTTCTGGCGGCACCGCAGAAAATAACGCGTGAAAATATAACGCGGCTCCATGTAGCGTGCCGCAAACAATTGTTTACCGCAGAGAACGCTGAGAAAAACATAGAAAAAACTCTGCGGTTCAAACTTTTGCGGTTTTGTCTCACTGCGTCCTTGCGTTAATGACTGAAGGTGAAACGATGATTATTGTTGAAAATCTCCGCAAGAACTTTGAAGATTTTACCGCTGTCGATGGTATCAGTTTCAGTGTCAAAGCCGGGGAAGTATTAGCCCTGCTAGGCCCCAATGGTGCCGGGAAGACCACCACCGTGCGCATGTTGACCTCGATATTGCGCCCCAGCGAGGGGCGGGCCAGCGTGGCCGGACACGATGTGGTGGCCAACCCCGAAGCCGTGCGCGCCTCCGTGGGGGTGCTCACCGAGAATCACGGTCTATATGCCCGGATGCCTGCCGTGGAATACCTGCACTTCTTTGGTGAACTCTACGGTATGCCAATTGCCCTTCGTGCCGAGCGTATCGATTTCTTGCTCACTCGCTTTGGCCTGGCCGATGCCCGCCAACGTCGAATTGGTGAATATTCCAAGGGCATGCGTCAAAAACTGGCTCTGGCGCGGGCCTTGTTGCACAATCCGCCGGTGCTGCTGCTGGACGAACCGACCTCTGCTATGGACCCGGAGAGCGCCCGACTGGTGCGCGACGCGATTCAGGAATTGCGCTCCGCGGAACGAGCCATCATCATTTGCACGCACAACCTGGCCGAAGCCGAAGAACTCGCCGACCAGATCGCCATCATCCGCCGGGGGAAGATCATTGCCCGGGGTACGCCGCTCGACTTGAAGCAGCAACTCCTCGGGGTGGGCGAGTTCGAAATTCGACTGGCAGCCACCCTCAATGGAAATCTGGTGAATATCCCACCCGGGATGCAGATCAGCGCCCAGGGGGCGAAATGGTTACGTTTTCGCACCAGGCAACCCGAACAGGACAATCCGAAAATATTAAAGGCTTTGTTGGCGCAAAATTTGCCCGTGATTGGATTGCAAGAAGTGCCACGCAGCCTGGAGCAGGTTTATCTGCAAGCTGTGAGCGCACCTGAAGGCGTGGAGGTGTCCTATGCTGCGTAACCTGCGCCCGGCATTGATCGTAACCCGCCGGGAAATCCGCGACCAGTTTCGTGATTGGCGCATTTTGGTACCGATTCTGGCGCTGACGTTATTTTTCCCTGGTCTGATGAATTTTGCAGCGCGTGAAGCGGTCAGTTTTGTCGAGCGCTATGGCGCACCGATTATTGGCGACCGGCTGATTCCCTTTTTGTTGATGGTCGTGGGCTTTTTCCCGATTTCGGTATCGCTGGTGATTGCCCTCGAGAGTTTTGTGGGCGAAAAAGAGCGCCGTAGTATTGAGCCGCTGCTCTCCAGCCCACTAACCGATTTGCAGTTGTATCTGGGTAAGTTGCTAGCGGTGATGTTGCCGCCGCTGCTGGCGAGCTACCTGGGGATTGTAGTCTACCTGTGGGGCGTGTACCGACAAGTAGGTTGGTCACCCGATCCGATTCTGCTGTTGCAGGTCGTTGCCCTGACCATGGTGCAATCGCTGCTGATGGTCAGTGGGGCGGTGGTGATCTCGTCGCAAGCCACTTCGGCGCGAGCGGCCAATTTGCTGGCATCGTTTATTATTGTGCCGACTGCCATGCTGTTGATCGGCGAGAGCATGATCATGTTCTGGGCGCGTTACCATATTCTTTGGTGGGCGATCTTTGGGCAGGCGCTGATCGCCGGACTGTTGGTGCGCACGGGGATCGCCTACTTCAACCGCGAAGAATTGCTGGGCCGCGAGCTGGATATACTCAATTTTAAATGGGGCTGGCAGGTGTTTTGGGGTGCCTTCAGCGGTGGGGCAAAAACACCCGCCGCATGGATCTTGCGCGAGATTCCCCGCACTTTAAAGCGTCTGGCGCTGGCATTATTCTGTGTGCTGGCCGTCTTTATTGTGGCTGGATGGGTCGGCGCACAGCAGGCGCAGATTTTTGTGTTGCCGCCGGAAATTATGGATATTCGCAACCTGCAAGATGGGTTTGTGCAGAGTGTGGAGGGATTTGAATCCCTGCGATTTTTCTCCGTGGAGAGCGTTCCCCTGGTAGCGATGCACAACCTGCGAGCGGTACTGTTGGCCACGGTGATAGGAATTTTTTCCTTTGGGGTGATGGGCTTGATCGTGCTGATGCTGCCGTTTATCATCATCGGCTATTTCACCGTCACCGCGGCGCGGGCGGGTATCTCCCCAGCATTATTTTTGGGTGCCTTTATCTTGCCGCATGGCATTCTGGAAATCCCGGCCATTGCGATCGCCGGAGCGGCGATTTTGCGGATGGGCGCTACGCTCTCTACACCGGCGCAGGGTAAAACCATTGGTGAAGCTCTGTTGCGCGCTCTGGCGGATTGGGTCAAAGCGATT
The DNA here is from genome assembly GCA_937893815.1 of uncultured Anaerolineae bacterium. Taxonomy (GTDB): domain Bacteria; phylum Chloroflexota; class Anaerolineae; order Anaerolineales; family UBA11858; genus NIOZ-UU35. The sequence goes on from CALCSH010000313.1 coordinate 8,706, forward strand.
CTGATTTTTGTAATTCCCCTGCTGATTGGGGCGGCCGCCCTGGAAGTCTTTGTAACGCCCGCGGTGGTGCTGCGTATTTTCGGCGGATAGAATCGTGTTTCTCCCACGCATTTGCAGAAGTGAGCCGATCTTTAATACAGACAACTCTATTTGTGCTATCCCTATAGCTCTAGAGAGCTACCAATAATCCATTAAAAATGTGATATAAAATAGCCAATATGACAAAAGTTATAATTTTGGGTTCCGCCAATTCCATTGCCGATGCACAGCATGAAAACACCCACCTGGCTATCCAAGGGGCGCAAGAATTTATTCTCGTTGATTGTGTTAGCACGCCGATTGTACGTCTGGAACAGGCTGGCCTGGATCACAACCATCTGCACCATCTTATTCTTACTCATACCCACCCCGACCATATTTCCGGCGTTCCGTTGTTGTTGATGAATATGTGGTTGCTCGGGCGGCGGCATCTGCTGAACGTCTATGGGTTGGAAGATACCCTGACATTAATCCAGAATATGATGCACGCATTCGGCTGGGAAAGTTGGCCGAATTTTTTCCCAGTCAATTTTCATATTCTACCGGAAGAGAGATTGACTCTAGCTCTGGAAACAGATGAATTGAGCATTTACGCCTCGCCGGTGAAACACCTGCTTCCAACGATTGGCCTGCGCATAGAATTGAAGAATTCCGAAAAAGTGTGTGCTTATTCGTGCGATACAGAACCATGTGATGCGGTGGAGAAATTAGCCGCCGGTGCAGATATTCTTATCCACGAAGCCACTGGCGAAATGATTGGCCACTCATCGGCTCGTCAGGCCGGAACCACTGCCCAGCGTGCGCAAGCGAAATCCCTGTACCTGATCCACTATAACCCCCGCGACGAGAATTATCGTAATCTGCCGGAACAAGCCAAAGAGAACTATTCGGGAAATGTGATCCTGGCAGAAGATTTCATGGCGATTGAAATTAGTTAGGCGATTTCGAGAGTAGAATAAAAAAAGAGCGCAGAAGTTATTATTCTGCGCTCTTTTCGTTTACCATCCTTCTAGAAAAGGCTCCCACTCTTGATTGTTGTACAAATATCTGCCAAAAATATACTGTGCAGACGAAGATGGTTCGATAGGTTCATGCAAAAGATGCATATTGGCTTGCTCGGAAGTGCGCCCGCCCTTGTAGTGATTACAGGCTGCGCAAGCGGTCACCAGGTTTTCCCATGAGTGACTTCCCCCTAATCGGCGCGGTATCACATGATCAATTGTCAGGGTTTTTTTACGTTGGCCACAATACTGGCAGGTATACGCATCGCGTCGGAAGATTTCGCGTTTGCTCAACTTAACATGCGGATGTGGGCGCTTGATCATCATACCCAAACGGATAATCGAAGGGCGTGGGTAGATTTGTGAGACTGATTGGACGATCCCGCGGCCATTGAGTACCAAACTTGCTTTCCCGGTAAGAACTAATATCAGGGCGCGCTTGGTTGTGCAAATATTGATCGGCGCAAAATTTGCATTTAGCACTAATACCGGTTCGGACAAGTTTTTCATTCCTGCTCCTTTTCCTACCACGCATATCCATTCACAGGGAGCAACAGGCGAAATTATAGCACGCCTTCGAGATCAATAATATCGAATGGGAAGCTTAAAAAGAATAATCCCCTCACAAAATTCGGCCTGTTTTCTCCAGATTTTGTAGATCATAATACTGAAACGCAAGACACCGGGTAGACCGAAGAGAGCTTAGCACGCATCCTCCCAGGCCATTCAGTATGCCGGAACGGATCTCAATCGACATTCACTCTTGGGCGAAGACTCTACTGAAAAAACACCGAAAAAATTTCGGCGACACACGGTAGTTCTGTGCAGTTACGCGGAATCACTGAACGATGTATCAAAAAACTGGGCGGGCTTTTTTTGATACTGCGTTACGGGGTAGCCGTGGTAATCGGCGCCACTGGGGTCAGCGTGGGAGTTTGCGTCAATACATATACCTGAGGAATCCAGCCTATTCGCCCGGTCGTATCCTGTACCTCTATCCAAACCAAACCATCGGCAATTTCCTGACCGTATAACACGATTAGAGCCTCCCCAGCTCGCAGCGAGGCAATCGCCGGGCCGCCGGGAGATTGGCGCAATTGCAGGCCGGGGAAATACTTATCCGCAACATATCCTGGATAAATTGTGGGCGTCCCAGTGGCCGTTGGTAGGGGCGTAGCGGTCTCTGTGGGGAATGGTGTTGCCGAGGGGAGTTCTGTCGGCGTAGCGCTCGGTGTGACGGATGCTGTGACCGTCGGACTCGGCCCGCGGGTGGGCGTGTGCGTCACGGTGGGGGTGTGGGTTGCCGTAGGCGGAATCTGTGGGTTGAGGCGCTGCGCCTGGAACTGATTCAAGAGCAATTGAAATTCTTGTCCCTCAAACAGTAACGCATCAGCCTGCAAGCGGCTGCCAATTGCATCCCGCAGATCAAGCATGTCGGCATAATCCAGTAGCGACGCTGTGCGCACTGTGATTTCCAGCATCAGGATATTGTCATTATCGCTGATCTGCCATTCTGTAACCTCAGCTTGATGGAATTTGGCAATTTCTTGGGTGGTAATCTCCCGAATCTGCTGATTGCGCTCGGTCAGTTCGCGAGAAGCATTTGCCTCACGTACAAATTGCACGCTGATATATGTAAGCGGAGCTAGAAGCAGCGCTGTGACCAACGATAAAACCACCAGGCTACGCGGCAACCCAAACAGGCGTCCGACCTTTTCTACCGAGCGCGGCATAAACCCCATCACAAAGAACACCACCATTGCTGAGGCCGAAATCGCCACGCTGTTGGTCACGAAGAGCAAAAACGCACCCCCGGCCACATCCCAACGCTGATAGGCCAACCCAATTCCCACTACGGCCAGTGGTGGCAACAAGGCTGTGGCAATCGCCACACCGGGCAGCGCCGCTGAAATATTGGGCATCACCAATGCAAAAGCCGCCGCCAGCCCGCCCGCCAGCGCGACACCCAAATCCATCGGAGTGGGACGTGTGCGTGCCATCACCTCGGAAGGCAACGAATCGGCTGTCAGTGGCAAGAAGGGCAACAAACGATTTCCCAATGTGAGTATGCTGGCAATCAGCACCGCCAGAACTGCGCCGCGCAAAAGAGCCGAAGCGGCATCTTTGAGCAACTGGTCATCGCCCCGGATTGAGCTTAACCCCAAACCAATAATCGGCGACATCAGCGGCGCAACCAACATGGCGCCGATTATCGTCGCAGGGGAATTCATCAGTAGCCCAAATGTGGCAATCACACTGGAGAGAAGTACCAGCAAGAAGAAATCAAAATCCGGATGCGATGAATTGCGTAGCTGCACCTGAACCTTGCCGCGCTGTTCTTGGCTAACTGGCGGCACAACCCGCCGCCAAAAATGCCGTACAGCCGTACGCCAGGATGTTGGTTTGGTAATTGGAGTTTGATCCATAGTTCAGATTCCTGTTGGCAACTGTCCGCAATCGATGCATGGGAGCCGTCTGCCAAAAGCATTTGTCTTTTGAATTCCAGGTTCTCAGGGGATTGCTGTAAAAAACTGAATGTGGATAACCAGCACGAGGATTCCCGGAAACCGAATTTTTGTCTATTTTACCCTAAACCAGCGAGTGGTAGAATCAGGCGCATGACATCCATTGCATCCAGCTTGTTCTCAAACTTGCCGAAAAATATTCGTCCGTTTGATACTCGGCGCGATCTCCAACCCGCGGCCGATCTGATTGAGCTTTGCTTCGCCGAAACGCTTACTCCTGATGGCCTCCGCTACCTGGAGAATATGCGTCGTGCCGCCCGCTCAAAGGGAAATCCGAACTGGTTTGCATTGAGTAACCCGCAGATCAATTTCCCCTTATCGGGGTTTGTATGGGAAGAGGATGGTATTGTTGTTGGCAACCTGAACTTGATTCATATTTTACATCAGGGTCGGCGTCTCAATCTAATTGCCAATGTAGCCGTCCATCCTAAGTATCGGCAGCGCGGTATCGCTCACGCGCTCACTCAGATAGCGCTCGAAAAAAGCCGTCGTCGCCGCATCCACGAAGTGTGGCTGCAGGCCCGCGAAGATAACCCCGTGGCGCTCAAGCTCTACGAAAATATGGGCTTCGTTTCGCAGGCCTGTCGCACGACTTGGATTATTCACCGCAGCGCTCTGGCGGACAGCGTTGTACCTGAAGCGGGGCATGTGACCATCCGCAGCCGCCGACATTGGGCGCAGCAATCTGCCTGGTTGCTGGAGAATTACCCCCTCCATATGCGTTGGCACTACCCTCTCAAAAGCCGCTATTTGCAGCCTGGCCTGTTCGGATTGATGCAGCGTTTTTTTGCAGAAATTCATACCCGGCATTGGGTGGCTCAATATCAGGGCAAACTGTTGGGCGTGCTCACCTGGCAAGCGGCACATACACATGCCGATCATCTATGGCTGGCTGCACCTCCCGCAAGTGAAGACCGGGCGCTAAAAATTATTTTGCCCTTCATTCGGCATGAAGCTTACCTGAGACGCGATCTGGCGCTTGATTATCCCGCCGAACGCGCCTGCTCAACCTTGGAAGACGCCGGATTTAAACCTCAACACACGTTGATCTGGATGAGCGTGAGGCTTTGACGGCGATGAAGGCAGAAGCTGGGACGTTCTCGCGCCGCCTTGAGTTGGCGCGTAGTACCCACGCCTGGGATGTATCCCCCAAAGATGCGATCCAAATTCAAGCGGAATTCCGCTCGAAGGTACGTCAGACCCCTCTGGGCAGCTACCCACTCCACAGGGTCGCCGGGATCGATGTCGGTTTCCCCCGTAATAAAACAGTCGCCCGTGCGGCAATTGTTCTGCTCGAATTCCCATCTCTGCAAATCATCGAACAGACCGTGGCTGAAATGCCGGTTCATTTTCCATATGTGCCCGGCTTGCTTTCTTTTCGCGAAATCCCCGTGATACTTCATGCGCTCGAAAGGCTACACCAGATGCCCGATTTGCTGATCACTGATGGACATGGCCTGTCTCATCCGCGTCGTTTTGGGCTGGCTTGCCATTTGGGTGTATTGCTGGATCTTCCAACAATTGGCTGCGCAAAATCGATTCTAATTGGCAAACATGCCCCGTTGGGTACTGTGCGGGGCAGCACAGCCGCGCTGGTAGCGGCTTCGGAATGTATAGGCATGGCTGTGCGCACGCGTGATGGGGTGAAGCCTGTGTATATATCTGTTGGACATTGGATGGATTTGCCGTTATCGGTAAAAATTATGCTTGCCTGCGGAGGCGGGTACCGCTTGCCAGAGCCTACACGTTTGGCGCATCTCCTGGCTTCGCGCACCGCCTAAACAGTTGACTTTGAAACCGACTCGGCGTATACTGGAAACATCTTCGGAGGTATTTCGCTTATGCGAGTTTCAGGTAAAAACCGAGAATATTTTGGCCGTTTCTAAAGCACGCGCGTTTTCGCGTGCTTTTTATTTAATTTGAACTTTCGCACCTTGCACAACCCATATGGCCATTTAGATTTTTTGTGCCACGATGGCGGAAGTCGTATCCACATATCTTACGAATCAGGAGACACAATATGGACTATGGAATGATCGGTAAGATCAAAAAAGCGAAACGCTATGCAGCAGAGGAACGCAACCGTATTCAGGTGAATACTTTGATCGTCACTTTCGATGGCAAAAATAATCCACATCAGGTCAGCTTTGAGCAGGGACATTGGAAATGCGATTGTGAATTCTTTCAGACTCGCGCCCGTTGTAGTCATACGTTGGCGCTCGAAGAAATTGTCAAGGGTGTGGAGTGGGGCGAAGAATAGTCTAGACGTTAATCAATTAACAGCGCCCCGCAGAGAATTCCCTGCGGGGCGTTTCTTTTTTTATCAAAACTCAGGCGTCTGCCTTTATACTCTTTTTACGACTTCTCTCCGCGATAGCCCGATTTGATACTTTTCTAGGTCTCTGGGAATCCCCGTGGCATTTCTCACGGCAGTTCCCGAAGAGCGATTTTTCTTGCAGCAAAATCGCTATAAAGAGGATCATTGCTAAAATTGCATCGACGATCAATAGGCGAATAACCATCAAAGCGCCAAAGTGGCCGAAAAACTTTCCCAACAGCCAGGGCAATATCATGCCCCCCAAACCCCCGCCAGCAAAAAACCAACGAGTTCGTTGGCCGGTGAGCTGTACACGGTTTTCGGCAAAGGAGATGGCGCTGGGGAAAATTGCTGCGATCGAAGCGCCCAGGCCGAGCGTTCCCAGCCAGAGTGCCAGTACGGATGAAGGTTTGACAATAATCAGGGCAATACAAGTCAGGCCGCCTGTCAGGCCAATTAGAATCGCTGTCTTAGGACGCACGCGGGTTGCCAGTGGAATACTAAAAATGCGAGCGAGCGTAAAGGTTCCCCAGAAAGCCGATGTCAGCAGAGCGGCCGATGTTTCGGTCGCCAACCCCAATGTTAGGGCATAAGTGAATATCCAGCCGCTGAAACCAACTTCCACACCCACATATAAGAACAGAAATACCGAGATGATCAATACCAGCCACGGGGTGGATGTTTGATCTGGCATGCGTTCATCCGACATGTGTTTCGTGGTTAGGGGTGCGCTGGGGCTGGGCAGCCGCCAAATCCAGATGATGATCGGGATGATCATCAAAGCCATCACACGGTATCCGAGGATGATGTTATGACTTGAGCTGATGGTTTGAGCTAAAATCAAGGGACTTAGAAACGAGCCGACACCAAAAAATGCGTGCAGCGCATTCATGAAGGGGCCAACATTCTTATGGTGGATCCACACCAGAAGCGTATTTCCTCCGACATCTACCGCGGCTTCGGAGAACCCAAGCAAGAAAGCAATCAAGATTAAAACCCACAATACCATCACAACCGGGAGCGCGAAAAATGATATTGCTAAAACCGCCATCATTCCCGCTAAAATACGATGTCCTGGACGGCGATCGTAAACTCCCCCACTTACCAGCGATCCACCTAGATACCCGCCAGCACGAGCAGAGAATAAAATACCAATATTACCCAGTGCAGTGCCGGTATTATTCGCCAAAAAGGGCAGCGAAGGCCCTATGGATGCAGTCACCATGCCCAAAACAATAAACATTGCATAATAGGCATATGTAACGATCAGCGGGTTTTGAATGATGCTATCGGATTTAGTGTTCTTTAGCGTTGTGGGTAGCATTGTTATTCTTTAGCGCGCCTAATTCATCTTCCAGGTCTTCGAGTTCTTGGAGAAGCCATGGCTGTACGGAATGTTTCGGCCAGCGAGCTTTTAATTCTTTGATTTGTTGTTCCAATTCTGTTATGCGTTGCTGTGTGTTCTTCATAAATTTTATTCAATCGACACAATAATGGGACAAAGTAGGGTTTTAGCCCAAATCGTTGGATTGTACAACACAATAATTTATTCGAAAACCCCAAAAAGGTAATGGTCAAACGAAGAGTGGACATCGCAGAGTACTCAGCAATCTCTGCATACTTTGCGGCGCAAATTTGCTTGAGTTTTATTCATGCGTATGTTGCCCACTGCACCGTGATGGCAGATTCGTTTCGCTCGTCAGAATGGCATGCGTACATTTCCCCCCGAATAATTACTGGAGATATTTTCGCTCGGAATGCGCTATTTTGAATCCTTCCAGGCTTTTTTATATTGAGCCAGGCGACGATAGAGTTTGAAAATAGCTGGCCCTGCTAGGAACGCAATCAGAACGACGAGAATCACAATTTCGCCCCATCCGATTGAGAGTACCGGTCGACAGGCCAGAGTGAGAAACAACAAGGCAGTGAAGAGGACGCGGCGTTTCATGAGGTGGATTGTATCATGGAGAAAGAAATTCCCCTGCAACCACACAAACCAAAACAGCTAGCCAGTTTATTGAACTAAAATCCATTTTAGTCTCCTTCGGTACTATAGATGGATGCACTCCGATTTACTAGCCGCTAAAACCCGTTTCGTTTTGCGAAGATACGGCCTCAAGAAGGCGATTATTCGTGCGCAAGCCCTGGCATTCATTCCAAGGGCGAGATGAATAGGTGGGCCAACAAGAAACTCCGAGATTTTCTAAATCTCGGAGTTTTCTTCGTTCAGTTTTGTTTCACGCCAATCGTGATTTCTTGCCCATCTAAATTGTGGGTTTCCACAAAGGCATCTTCAGGCGGATCGGCAGCGATTAATTGCGTGGTGAGTGTTTCGGCCTGGATATACTCGCCCCAGGTTTGGAACACTTCTTCCAGCGGACCGGCGGAGGCGTACCAGGTGGTGATTCTGTCCTCGATGTTGAAATCTGCGCTCTTGCGTTGAGCCTGCACCCGGCGCACGATTTCCCGCGCCAAACCCTCGACGATTAGATCGGGCGTGAGTTGTGAGTCGATCGCCACGGTGACCATTTTGTCGGCAGCCACGGCCAGCCCTTCGACAGGAACGGTATCGATAAGAACTTCGTCAGGTGTTAGGGTCACTTTCGTGTCGCCGGTTGAAAGTTGTAGGTTGCACATTACAGGGTCTCCGGCTTCAACGGCGGCGGCAACTTTCGCTGGGTCGAGTTCTTCCAGAGCTGTGCGTACCTTGGGAAAATCTTGTCCATACTTAGGGCCGAGTAGTTTGTTGTTGGGCAATACGCGGAAACTGACCAGTTTGGCAGCGTTTTCAACGAATTCAAAGCTTTTGACGTTCAATTCGTCGGTGATGATCGCAATCAGATCTTCGCTAAGGTTGGCTTCTCCCTCGTTAACAAAAACCAGCACCGTGCTCAACGGTTGGCGTACCTTGAGTCCGGCGTTGCCGCGCGCACTGAGGCCCAGGCTGGCAACCCGGCGCACCAGCGCCATTTCTTCTACCAATGTGGCGTCGATTGCGGCGGTATCGGCCTGCGGCCAATCGGTATGGTGGACGCTCTCATAGGCATCGGGGAAGACTTCGCATACCAGGTTCTGGTACATCACCTCGGTGAGGAAGGGCGTCAGCGGTGCTAATGTGCGGATTAGCTTGACGAGTACGTGCCACAGGGTTTGATAAGCGGTATTCTTGTCGCTATCCTGCTCTGATTTCCAGAAGCGGCGGCGCGAACGGCGCACGTACCAGTTGGTCAGATCATCTACCATTGGCTCCAGCGCCAGGGTTGCCCCAAAGGCGTCGGAATTCTCCAGGGAATCTGTCACTCTTTCCACGGCCTGGTTCAGCCGGGCCAGTATCCACCTATCCAGCGGGTTGTCGCTTTGGGGTGCGGTGCCCTCCGGGACGGCAGGATTCCAGCCCTCACCCTCCACCCCCCGGCCCCCTCCCCCCTCTCCCAATGGGAGAGGGGAAGGGGGTGAGGGAACCCATCCATCTAAAGAAGCATACGTCGCAAAGAAGGAGTACACATTCCACAGGGGGATGATGAAGCGGCGGCGGGTTTCTTCGGCGCGCTGGTAGCCGAAGAGCAGGTCGTTTTCGGGTTTGTGGGCGCAGTAGAGCCAGCGCATGGTATCGACGCCCATTTTGTCGGCGGCCTCGTTGAACTCGATCATGTTGCCTGAGCTTTTGTGCATCTGTTCCCCACTTTCGGCCAGCAGGCTGGCATAGCCAAAGTTTTCGAGAAAGGGCGCCGAATTATCGAGCACAGTCGCCATTGCCAGCAGCGAGTAGAACCAGTTGCGGAACTGGCCGGGGAAGGATTCGCTGATCCAGTTGGCGGGGTACCATTTGCGCCAGAAATCGGGGTCGGCGCGATAGCTGAGGGTGCTGAAACTGACGATCCCGGCATCCAGCCAGGGGTTGCCAACATCGGGGATGCGGCTCATGCTGCCGCCGCACTCGCAGGTGAGTTTTACTTTGTCGATGAAGGGACGGTGGGGGGTGTGGCCTTTGAATTCGTCCCAGCCGGCGGTGGCGCGGGCTTCCAGTTCGTGCTCATCGCCGACCACGTGGTAGCCGCCGCAATCTTCGCAAACCCAAATCGGCAAAGCCAGCCCCCAATAGCGTTTTTTAGAGATCATCCAGTCGTGCATATTGCGCAGCCAGTCGAGTTCGCGAGCGTGACCGAATTCAGGAATCCAGCGGATTTGATCGACGACATCCATAATCTGATAGCGCAGGGAGCTTTCTTTCTCCTCGGCACTGAGTTGTTGGCGCGGTTTATCGTAGAGTTGGCCCATGCTGATAAACCACTCATCCACCAGGCGGAAGACGAGTTCGGTTTTGCAGCGCCAGCAGGTGGGGTAGCGGTGAGTGTAGGGTTCGACGACGTAGAGAACGCCTTTTTCTTCCAGGTTTTTGAAGATCGGCTCGGCGACTTCAGAGACGTGCATACCGGTGACCCAGCCGAAGCCCTCGATAAAGTGACCTTCATCTTCGATGGGCGCAATCAGCGGGAATTTGTGTTCCTTGCCGAGTTCAAAGTCTTCAGCGCCGCAGCCGGGGGCAATGTGGACAATGCCCGTACCTTCCGACTCGCCAACTTCGTCCCACAGAATCACCTGATGGGTTTGGGCAGCCGTGGCGCCGATGCCTTCGATGAGTTCACTGAGATAGGTGATGCCGCCCGGCGTGTTGGCAGCGGGCAGGTCGTCAAAGGGGCCGTTGTATGTCCAGCCTTCCATCTCGCGGCCTTTGAGTTCGGCCAGCACGGTATATTCGCCGCGCAGCATGTGCAGCGTGCCTTTGGAGAGATACAGGATATGTTCGCCATTTTTGACTTTGACGTAATCCAGATCGGGGCCGACCGCCGCGGCGACGTTGCTGGTTAATGTCCACGGCGTTGTTGTCCAAACCAAGAGTGACTCAGGTAGACCAGTTTCTGAATCGATCCGCTGACCGGGGACGGGGGACGGATGACCGGTCTTCTGTCCTCCGTCTTCCGTCCGAAGTGGGAAGCGAAGGGTCACACTTCGATGCGTCAACTCCATATACCCATCGGTGACGATCTCATGCTGACTGATGCCAGTGGCACAGCGCGGGCACCAGGGCATCACATCCGCGCCGCGGTAGAGCCAGCCTTTCTCCCAACTCTTTTTGATCATTTTCCAGATCATATAGTTGTTTTCGGTCGAGAAGGTAAAATAGCTACCCCCCAGTTGTGGCAATCCCAGTTGTCCAACGACTTGTTCCACCGTGTCAGTGACGGTATTTCCATTTGGCCCAGTGAAGGTAATTTCCTGCATGGGGTTTTCCAGCAAGCGGTCGGCCAGCCAATTCAGTTTTTCGGGGTCATTCCATTCCATCCAGTAGCCCAGACGCATGGATTGGTCGGTTTGGACACCGGCATAGCGCAGCACACGCGCCTTGCATTCTTTGACGAATTCGCCAAGTCCATATTCTTCAATATCCATCTTGGATTTGAAGCCTTTTTCTTTTTCGACCTCCACTTCTACCCATAAACCCTGGCAGTCGAAACCGTTTTGGTAGCGCAATTCGCGGCCGCGCATCGCCCAGTAGCGGTTGTAGAGATCTTTGTAGGTGCGGCCCCAGCCGTGATGCACGCCCATGGGATTATTGGCCGTGATCGGGCCATCAATGAACGACCAGGTCGGCTGGCCTTTGTGGATGGCGCGCATTTTTTCGAAGGCGTTGGATTCTTTCCAGAACCGCAGCACGTCGTGTTCTTGTGCGATGAAATCTACTTTGTTGGGCACTTGTTTAAAAGGCATGATTCTCTCTCCGGTATTCGGTAATCAGGTGGTTGGGCGCTTAGGTATTAGGATACGTCACACCCTATACCTAATGGCTGATTACCTGATCCCTGTTAACAAACAAACTCCCGTCCACTCTGGGACGAGAGCTGATAACTCCCGCGGTACCACCCGGTTTCCCGCCGTGTTAAGGCGGGCACTTGGTCGGGGACTTCCAGTTGGTTGGGCATCCCCGTGCCACGAATAACGGGCGGCAATCCCGGCTTCCTTACTTGCATCAAGCTTTCAGGTCGCAGCTCCGGAAGGATTTTCGATCGGCTATTCTGCCCCGGCTCACACCTTTCCCGGGTTCGCTGTCAGAAAGCAGCAGACGTACTCGTTTCCATCATTGCTTTTGGTTTTAAATTGTTGGGGGCGATTATGCCATAAAGTGGAAGGCCGGTCAACCAGCCCGTGTTTCATTCTCCGGGAGTGTTCGCAAGGTAGGTTTCTATGGCTTTATCCAGCTTGGCGGGATGAAAATCCCACGGGCCTAAACCGGCGGCATATTCCACGCGGCCATCCAGCCCGATCAGGTATAGGCGTGTCGGCCAGGCAGCGTAGGCCTTGTTGACGGCATCGTCCATATCGTCCACATAGGTATGGATTCCATACTGGAGCGCATGCTGACATTGCCCGGCCACGGCGCGACGCTCTTCGATGGTCACCGGATCATAAACATCCGTAGCCACTCTCGAACGGGAAAGTTTGAGCAGAAAACTCATCGGGCCTCTGCCAAACCACCAGCCATCCACGGGATGGGCTTCGCGAATGTATATCGAAAGAAACTGCACTTGCTGATGATATTTGGCGTATAAATCCTGGAGACTCACGGTCCCGTTGACAAACGGGGGTCAGGTGAAACTGCCGAAGATCAGTGCAACGGGCCTTTTTCCCTGGTAGTACGAAAGCCGCACCGGGTTTTCACTGTTGCTGTCGAGTAATTCAAAATCTGGCGCAAAATCCCCTACTTTCGGCGCATTAACATCGTGCTTTTTTTGCCAGTCAGTTGCTTCCTGGCGGTTGGAGATTAGTGCCATGAAAACTCCTATACTATCCACCGCAAAGGCACCAAGCCACGAAGAAAGAGCAGTATAGCAGCGCCCCAAACCTTCGAGTCTTGGTAACTTCGTGGGGAAATTAGAATATTAAATACGTTTGGGTGGCCTTCGATAGATCAGCATACTCGCCGCGATATTTAGGAGGTAGCAATGCGGCTAATTGATACATAACTTCATCCGTCATTTGCTGGCGTATTTCGCGGTTTGCCCGGGTACTCCGGGTATCTAGCCGAAAAGGGCGCCCGACACGAATATGAAAATCTGTGCGCCGCATGCGTGAGATATTATCACCAAAACTCTCGCCACCATAATGCGCAATGGGCAGTAGCGGCGCGCCACTCAACTGCGCCAGAGTCACCACACCAGCGCGCGCTTTGCCCAGGCGACCATCGTAGCTGCGCGTGCCTTCCGGCGCAACGGCCAGAAAATAATCATCCTTTAGGGCCGAAACCCCGCGGCGTAAGGCTTTCATATCGGCTTCGCCGCGTTGAATGGGGATAATATCCCAGGTGTTGAACAGCCAGGCCAGCAGTGGCTTATCCCAACTCTCAATCTTGGCAAAACCTGTTGTAGGGCGTGGCCGTAAGCGAGTATATAACACCGGCGCTTCTAGAAAATTAATATGGTTGCTGACGACGATCAGCGGTCCCTCGGCGGGGATACGCTCCATTTCGGAATCATCCACCCGACAGACAAGATTCGTCCAGCCGTGAACCGCGGCGGTTACCATTTTTAATTTCAACGATGGAGTGTAGTCGCTCATCGGGCCGTTAGAATCTCCAATTGGGCGGGCAGCAGTTCAATCAGCAGTTCCCGTCCCTCGATGCTGACTGTCTCTCCATCGGCATGGGTGGGCAGCACGCCCTCGAGGGCGGTTACCTGCACCCGGGCCGTATTCCTGAACAAAACCGCCGGATGCGATTCTTGTGTCCCGGCCATAAAACGCGGAATTAACTTGAAAATCCCTAATTTGCTGACTTCCTGGGCAATGCACAGAGTCAGCTGCCCATCTTGCGGATCGCCTTGCGGGGCCATCATAAACCCGCCGCCCATACGACGGCCATTCATCACCGAGACCATCAATGCCGAGACGGTGAGATTCTCGTCATTCAATTCAAGCTGGACTTTTGGAGCGTTAAAATACAGGAAAATTGTTTTTAGCGCCGCCACCAGATAGGCCGGAAAACCGTGCAAACGTGTGAGTTTGAGAGCTTCAAAACCGACAACGGCATCGAAACCTACGCCCACGCCGTTACCAAAATAACGCCCCTGCGGGTACAATGCCCCGCTGACGCGACCAATATCAATCATGCGACGATGATTATCGGCAAGTACCTGGCAGGCGGGTTCCAACTCCTGGGGAATCTCCATACCAAAAGCAAAATCGTTGCCCTGACCAACGGGCAGAACGCCCATCGTGGCATGCAATCCGGCTGCTTTGGCCAACATTAATCCGTTGATTACTTCGTTTGCGGTGCCGTCGCCGCCTGCGGCCACAACGACATCAAACCCTTCTGTGACGGCCAACTGTGCAAGTTCGACAGCATGCCAGGGACGCTCGGTTTGCACCAGTTCATAATCCAGCGCGTGCGATTGTAAACAGGCCTCAATTTGCGGAATTGAGCGCATCCCCTCGCCGCGCCCCGAATTTGGATTTACGATGATTTTGAAGTTTGTCATGTTATTTGCCAATCGCTGACTTGACGGGGTATTGCCACAGAGTTCGCAGAGAATGAAGGGATTTTAATTAAGACTCCACTGAAAAAACTACCGTGCAGGTGT
>CALCSH010000314.1 GCA_937893815.1 uncultured Anaerolineae bacterium
CATCAATACCGCCAACATCCGTTACCTCGCAGGCTTTGAATGCCATAGCTTCTTCAGCCATTGGCTCTTCTGCCGCAGGTTCTTCTGCAACAGGTTCTTCAACTGGGGCCGGTTGGCAAGCCGCCAGCAGCATTGCTGTTACGAAAAGCAATGCCATTAGTACAAGAAATTTCTTATTCATGGGTTCTCTCCTTAGTCATGAATGGATGAATAGGAAGCGTTTATCATTGCGCGATCGCCGCGCGGCGGAAGTCTAGCATTAACAAGATCAAAATACAAGATAAAATAATTACTATTCTATGTGACAGATTGCACATACTTCCAGAGTATTCAACGAAGACAAGACATCCGAAACCTGTCTTTTCTTTACGCAAAAACATCGGAAAAAGATGCCGATCATGGGCAGATTATGGAATATTCACTGTCACAAGTTCAATCATCCCCGTTTGAACTTCGTCAATCATTATTTCGAGCATATGCAAACGTCCCGCGCTAAGTAAATTCGGGGCACTATCCCGGATAGAGATCGGCACATCCACAATCTGTCCATTCGCTCCGGCAATAAATTCGGGCCAAAACTGATAATAGGCATCCAGCGGAGAATATGTCAGCGAAGCCACCCAGAAGGCACGCAAATCATCCGGCGGGGTATCCACCCCAATCAGGAGAGCGCCTGCCTGGGCAATATAGCGCATCAGGTTTTCATCCCCTACCCCCGGAGCCAGGTAAATTATTTCGACATCCCTTTGCAGCAAAGAATCAGCTGCGGCTTGCCACTCAGCAGCACTTGCGCCAGCATTCAATTCAAAATACAGCGGATATTCCAAAAAAGGCGGGTATGTTGGCACGCAAACACCGCAATAGAATTTAGCACCCGTGAGAAAACTGCGCCGCGCCAACTGCCCGGCTTCGCTATCGGCCAGACTAATAACGCCCACACGCCAATCGGGGGTGATCATGGCCGCCAGATAACCCGCCAAGAAACCCTGCTGATCGGCGCGCCCGTCATCCGCTCCAATGGTGCTGATATTTGGCGCGGCTTCTATCCCCTCTACGCCTACCGCCAAAAAGCGCGTTTGCGGGGCCGCCGCCGCCCAGGCAACCAGCTCGGGCGCGGGCGGCAACGCGATCACTACCTGAATATCATCCGCCTGAAAATTTTCTACGGATAGGGTTGACCGCATCTGGTATCGCATACCTAATTCGGGGATGGCTTGCATTAAATGGGCATCAAGTTCTTCCACCAGCGCTGGATCGGCTCCGTCGGGGGCAAACAGCACCCCAACGGGCGGGAGCAGCGTCGGCGTAGGAAGCGGTGTTTCGCTGGGGACAAGAGCGGATTCTACCTCCGGGGTATCGATGACGGCAGCAGAGCTTTCCCCGGTGCTGCTGCAACCCGAAAGGGCAACAACTAAAACGATGAAGATAATTCCCCAATGGATTCGGATCGATTTCATTTCGTCAGGCGCTCCTGTGAGTAAATAGTTCCGGCATGCTGCAAGCATCACCGTATTTTACTTCAATATTACCCACAACTCATTCCAGAAATCGCAGGGCTTCTTGGAAACTGCTGTGAGAAGCCCTCCACAGGGGTATTGGGTGTACCACGAAAGTCCTAATCTTGTATAATACAACCATGTGTGAACTCAATCTCCCCAGGCGCGGCATTATTCGGCTGCTTCATCTAGTTTGCCATATCAACGGCGCATTGGTTGTTGAAGTTTTTTCAGGATAGAGTGGGGCGCACTTAACAGCTTATGCCTTTTTCACAGACAAAACAAACTCCCGATGATCCCCAGCGCCTGCCGCCAGCTCGCAGGCGGCGCGCCCGTCGTCAACTGCTGCCGTTGACGACCGATGACCGCGAGGCCTTTCTCGATGAAATCGCACAGCGGACATCGCCATCGTTTGATTTCTTTCTTTTCTCCATTCTGGCTGGATTGACGATCAGCATTGGTTTGTTGCTCGATTTGCCTTCATTGCTGGTGCTCGGCGCGCTCCTGGCGCCAACGATGGCCCCTCTGGTCGGCATCGCCCTGGGCACCATCAGTGGTTCAACATCCTTTTTTGGTAGAAATTTATTGGGGTTATTGCTGGGCAGCGCACTGGTTTTCATTACCAGCTTCAGCATAGGCTTTATCACCAATGGGGTAGACACGTTCCAAATCACACAGGCGTATTTGCACACCCGCATCGCCTGGCATCATTTTTTGGTACTGGCTGTGGGCAGCATAATGACGACCATCGCCATTGGACGCGGTGGGAAACGCGTGGCGGTTGCTAGTGTGGCATTGGCATATGAAATCTATGTGCCGCTGTGTGCCGCCGGTTTTGGACTCGGCAGCGGGATTCAGCACCTCTGGCCGGATGGTCTGGTGGTATTTGCCATTCATATTGCATGGGCAGCCATTCTGGGGACACTGACGCTGGTCGTGCTCGGTTTTCGCCCGCTGACGCTTTTCGGGTATACCGCCGGGGGCATGCTCAGCCTGGTTGGTGTGATTTTACTGATTGGCCTGGGCGGTGCAGGTGCAGCGGTGGGCGGACAGGTGGCTATTCCCACAGCGCTGCCAAGCCAAACACCCACTCCCACACAGACGTTCACACCGACCCTCACGCTTACCGCCTCCCAAACGCCAATTCCACCAACAATCACGCTGCCCGCTACACTTACAGCATCGATCACACCTTCCCCAACCATTACGGTGCCGCCAAGCCCCACACCGGTTTATGCGCGCGTGAACGCTCCGGAAGAATATGGCGGCGCCATCTTGCGCGCGGAACCTGGGTTTGGCAGTCGCTCGATTACTTCTTTCTTGAATGGTACATTGATTGAGATTTTATCGGATGTTCCCACCCAGGCCGATGGCGTACTGTGGCTCAACGTGAGGCTGCCCGGCGGGCCGGAAGGCTGGATGCTGCAATCGACGATTGCGATTGCCACCCCGGCACCGAACTGGTAAATAAAAAGAGTGTCGGGCAGGGAAATATGCTTACACTCCTATTTGCAGGAAATAATACTCGTCTTAACCAGTTCTACATTAAATCTTTGGGGGTAAAGGCTTTGGGGAGTAGTTCGCCGACGGTCATCTCTTCGACAAGATTCCCATGACAATCTGCGATCAATACCAGGGTATCCAACCCATACTCGGCCAATACCTGCCTGCACGAACCGCAGGGAGATCCCCCATTTTCTGTAACGACTGCAATCATCTCAAATTCGCGCTCCCCCTCGGAAACTGCCTTAAAAACAGCCACCCGTTCTGCACACATGGTCACCGGGTAGGCAGCATTCTCGATATTCACTCCGGTATATATTTTGCCAGATGCCGTCAGCAGTGCGGCGCCAACCGGATAGTTGGAATACGGGGCATAGGCATACTCGCGGGCGTATATCGCTTTTTGAACTAATTCAGGTTTTTGCATATCACTTTTCTTCCACTTCATCATCGGCCCAAACGCGCTGCGCACGCACTTTGCGGATGCGGCGTTCGCTAACCATTTCTACCGTAAGTAGTAAATCATTGTCTGATAAACTTTCTCCGGTTGTAGGAATATGCCCCAGACGAGTATAGATAAACCCGCCGAGCGTATCGGCTTCATCGTTAGGCAAATGGGAATCCATGATCTCATTAAAATCATCTAGATCGATGCGGCCGCGGAATATATAATCGCCATTTTCCATTTTGCGGTAAGGTAGTTCTTCTTCCTCGTCGTACTCATCCTGAATTTCACCAAAGATTTCTTCGATGATATCTTCCATGGTCACAACTCCAGCCACGCCGCCATATTCATCAACGACAATGGCCATATGCGTACGCCTTTTCTGCATTTCACCCAGGAGTTCGTCGACCTTTTTGGCCTCAGGGACAAAATACGGTTTCCGCAAGATATCTCGGCGAAGTTCGCCCTGACCGCTGCCTTCGCGCCATACTTCCAGTAAATCTTTGGCATAGAGCAGGCCCAAAATATGGTCGATATTTTCAGTATAAACAGGCATGCGTGAATATCCAGAAGACAGCAGCGTATCAACGGCTTCGGACAAAGGTGTGCCGATTTCCAGTGCTTGAACATCAATACGCGGCACCATGATCTCACGGGTGAGGGTATCGTCCAACTGGAAGATCGAGTGAATCATGCGGCGCTCGCCTTTTTCCAGAATTCCATCTTTCTGCCCGACATCCACCAGGGTTTTCAGCGCGGCTTCTGTGACCATGCTGGTATGTTCATTCGATTTGGCCAATTCCATCGAAAATATTAAACTCAACCCAATGAAAGGAGCAAAGAGCAGCGTTACATAGCGCACAAAATCCGATAATTGCAATACCCAACGCTCAGGATCGCGGAGCACGCCGCGCTCGACAATCCACTCCAGCCAGGCCACCAAAAGCCCGGCAACCAGCAATAGGCCAACCGTGGCCGAAATTGAGGTCACGCGTACATCGGCTTGAATCACAAAATAGATGATGCCAATTTGCATAAAACGCAGTAGCGATTGAAAGAGATGCAAACCAGCGTAGGGGCGCGGCATTTTTTCGATCAGTTCAAGCGTGCGATGAGCATGGGGTTCATTCAGCTCGCGCATATGAATCAGGCGCGCCAGGCTGGAATGACGCAATGCCGCGCGAGCCGCCATAACAATCAAATCCGTCAGAAGAACAAGCAACAATCCAAAAATTATCAGGTAATTATTCATTTCAATCCAGTTTTCGAATGGCACGCGCAGGCATGCCAACAACCAGCGTTTTTTCGGTAACCGACTTGGTGACAACCGAACCGGCTCCTGTGCGCGCCCCAGCGCCAATTTTTAATGGAGCCACAAGCATGGTATCACTACCAATAAAGACATCATCCCCAATTTCGGTGGGATGTTTGCGCTCACCGTCATAATTACAAGTGATTGTTCCAGCGCCAATGTTGACATTTACCCCAATGGTGGCATCACCCAAATAGGAAAAATGTCCCATTTTGGTGCCTGGCCCAAGATATGAATTTTTTACTTCGCCAAAATTGCCCATATGAACACCCGCGCCCAAATGCGCCCCTTTGCGCAAGTGTGCAAACGGGCCAATATCGACATCATCCTCAAGCAGAGCGGCTTCCACAACCGACGAAAATACTTCGCATCGGTCCCCCAGTTTGGAATCGCGCACAAACGAATTTGGCCCCAGTTGACAGGCTGTGCCAATCTCAGTGGATCCAGTGAGGTGTGTATTGGGTGCAATTACGGTATCGCGGCCAATTTTTACCGTGGGTTCAATATAGGTTGTGGCCGGGTCCTGAATAGTGACACCTTCCAGCATCCAGGCACGATTGATCCTTTGCTGCATGCTGGCTGTAGCATCCGAGAGATGGATGCGGGTGTTGATACCAATCATCTCTATTTCATCGGCAACTGTAATTGCCTGCACACTGCGACCTTCACGAACGGCAATCTCCACCAAATCGGTCAGGTAATATTCACCTTTGGGGGAGAGTTCAATCTGCTTCAGTGCATTCCACAGCCAATCTGCTGAAAAACAGTACACGCCGGGGTTTAGTTCTTTGATGGCAAGCTCTTCGGGGGTAGCCTGGGCCTGTTCTACAATGGCCCTCACCGAGCCATCCGCGGCGCGCACAATCCGCCCAAAGCCGCGCGGATCATCGGCCATAAACGTCAACATGCTAATCGGCCCGGTATGTGCTAGCTGCACATCGAGCAGTTTCTGTAGCGTGTCTGCGGTCAATAGGGGCATATCGCCATAGGTGATCAGCACGTATTCGCAGTTTCCCCGTAGCAGGGCTTCCGCCTGTTGCACAGCATGGCCGGTGCCCAACTGCTGTTCTTGTACCACATATTCGGCAGCATCACCAACAGCAGCACACACTTGCTCAGCGGCGTGTCCCACCACCACTACAGGCGGCGACAGGGTTACGGTTTGGGCAATCGCTACGGGGTACATTATCATCGGCTGGCCTAAAATTGGGTGCAAAACTTTGGGAAGTTCCGAGTGCATGCGTGTGCCTTTGCCAGCCGCTAAAATCACTGATCTTATTTTCATACTTACTCCGTAACTACCTTGACATTGTCAAACTACTCAGACTTGAGTGATGAATGACTCCACTGAAAAAACCTTTTTACCGCGGAGAACGCGAAGAACGCAGAGAA
>CALCSH010000315.1 GCA_937893815.1 uncultured Anaerolineae bacterium
GGATTAGATGACGAGAAATCATTTACACTCGTTGCTGAACTCCCTAAAGAATTTCCAAATCAAATCAATCAAGAGCCGATATTTGGCACGTCCTGGGACTTAAGCTCCGCATTATCTCTGATGTATCCAGAGATTAAAATTGATGCGAATGTCCTGTGGCCTCCTGCTACAGTTATGGACTCGAATGGTATTACTATCTTTGGATATTGGAAGGCAGTATATCCTTTTAATTTTTATTCGTATCAAGAAAATACGATTTACTCTATTGTGTCAGAGAAAGATTGGATGAATATTGTAGAAACACAACCATAAAACGATGGCTTGGATTGCAAAAAGTACCTCGATATTATGAAAAAAAACGCCTATCTTGAAATGTACAATGTAGAAAGCCGCCATTGGTGGTATGTCGGCTTGCACGATTTGATCCTCCGGTTAGCTGAAACGCAGTTCCCTGGGCAGCCGTTGGATATTCTCGATGCAGGTTGTGGCACGGGGGGACTTCTCTCGGCACTGGCTCGCATAGGGCACCGCGTCGAAGGTTTTGACTTCTCCGATGATGCGGTGGACTTTTGTCACCAGCGGGGATTCGTGAGTGTCTTCAAAGCCAACATCAACGAGTGGCTCCCAGAATCGGGCGCGTATGACCTGATCGCGATTATGGATGTACTTTGCCACAAATGGGTTCCCAATGAAGTGAAGGTGTTACAAACAATGGCGGAAGGCCTAAAAGAAAATGGCATCATCATGTTGAATTATCCCGCCTTCCCGATGTTGGGACGTCATCACGATGAAGTGGTGATGATCCGTGAGCGGTACACGAGGAAAACGCTCAAAAACATTCTGGATGCAGCCGGATTATCGCCCGTTTTACTTAGCTACCGCTTGCCTCACGCCTTCCTGGTTTTGGTGCTTTTGCGCCTTTACGAAAAGCTTCGCAAAGAGCATCAGCCCGCAAAATCCGATATAGCAGATATTCCCCCGGCATTAGTAAATAATCTCTTGATTCAACTTATGAATTTCGAAAACCGTCTGATTGTCCACAAATTTCCAATTCCATTTGGCAGTTCGGTATTCGTGGTGGCGCGAAAAAAAATGAGGGTAGGCTGATGCCCGAAGATATCAAAGTCAAAAACTGTCAATATATTGACTTGAAACAAGTCGTTGACGAAAAAGATGGCGTGCTTTCCATCGCGGAGAGCAATCGGGAAATTCCCTTTGAAATCAAGCGTATCTACTACATCTACGGGTTAACATATCCGAAAGCGCTCAGGGGGCTTCATGCCCACAAAGCGTTAAAGCAGGTATTGTTTTGCGTCAACGGCTCTTTCAAGCTTATGGTGGATGACGGCTTGAATAAACAATACTTCTACCTTGCCGACCCTAATCACGGTATTTATGTTGGCCCTGAACTATGGCATACCATGTTTGAGTTTTCGGACAACTGCATTATTTTGGTGCTGTCCTCAGATTATTACGATGAAGTGGACTATATTCGCAATTACGAGGCTTTTCTTGCGCACGTCCGGCGGTGAAATCAGATATGATTCTTTTTAACGATTTTGTTTCTGAATACCATGCGCTAAAATCTGAGATTGATGGTGCTATTGCAGGGGTTTTGGCGCGCGGCTGGTTTATCCTGGGTGAAGAAGTGGCTCAATTCGAGCGCGAACTGGCCGATTTCCTGGGGGTGCGCTTTTGCGTTGGCGTGGCCTCAGGAACTGACGCGCTGACGCTCTCCCTGATGGCGCTGGAGATTGGCCTGGGTGATGAAGTTATTGCGCCCAGCATGACTGCCTTCCCTACCATTACCGGCATCATCAACGCCGGAGCCACCCCCGTGGTTGTAGATGTTCAACCTGAAGACGGCCTGATTGACCCCCAGGCGATTCGCGCCCAGATTACAGAGAAAACCAAAGCTATCATTCCCGTTCATCTGTACGGACAAGCCTGCGATATGGCGGCCATCCGGCAAATCGCTGATGAATATGGCCTGAAAATCGTCGAGGATTGCGCCCAGGCTTGCGGGGCTGACTATCTCGGCGAGAAAGTTGGCAACTTCGGCGAATGTGGGGCGTTTTCGTTTTATCCCACCAAAAACCTGGGCGCTTACGGGGACGCGGGCGCAATTACCACCAACGACGAAAATCTCTATCAGCGCCTGCGAGCTTTGCGGAATTATGGGCAAACAACTCGCTATTATCATGTCGCCCCGGGGCTGAACAGCCGCCTGGATGAATTACAGGCCGCTATCCTCCGGGTGAAATTAAAACACCTGGGTGACTGGAATCAACAACGGGCCGCGCTTGCCGAAATCTATCACGCCAACCTCACAAACGTCATCCCACTGGCACATCGGCAGGGCGAGCATATTTATCATCTCTACGTCGTCAGAACCTCAGAACGTGAACACTTACAAGCCTATTTGCAGGCGCATCAAATTCAAACCCTGATTCATTATCCTGTTCCTGCACATCAGCAACCGGCATTCCGCGGCAGGCGCGGCAGCGACCTGGGCAATTCGAAAAAAATGGCCGCAGAAATTCTCAGCCTTCCCATTCACCCCTGGCTAGAACTGCACCAGGTTGAGGAGATTGTGGATAGGATCAATACATTTCGATGACCGATTTGCAGCGCATTTCGATTGTTATCCCGGTATATAATGCCGAAAACACTATTGGCAGACTGGTAGATGAGTTGGTCGCCAATTTGGAGCATCTCTACGCCCTGGAGATTATTCTGGTCAATGACCGTTCGATGGATTCCTCCGAGCAAGTTTGTACCGAAATTTACAAAAAATATCCATCCTCGATTCGCTTTCTTTCCCTGGCGAAAAATGTCGGCGAACACAATGCCGTGATGGCCGGGCTAAACCATGTCACCGGCGCTTATGCCGTGATCATGGATGATGATTTTCAGAACCCGGTGGGTGAGGTGGAACGCCTGATTGAGTATGCCCTGCAAACCGGGCAAGATGTGGTCTATACCTACTACGATAAAAAAGAACACTCCCTGGTTAGAAATATCGGCAGCGTGTTTAATGATAAAGTCGCCAATTTGATGCTTAACAAGCCGGGCGATCTGTATTTATCGAGCTTCAAAATTATCAAACACGCCCTGATTCGGGAGATCGTGAAATACGACTTGCCATATCCTTATATTGATGGCCTGATCTCGCAGTCTACGGATGAAATCGGCAGGCTCAAGGTGCAACATGCCGCCCGTGAGGATGGAAAATCGGGCTACACATTCAGAAAATTGGTTTCGCTGTGGTTGAATATGTTCACCAATTTCTCTGTTCTGCCGCTGAGGTTTGCCACCCTGCTGGGGTTTTTATTCGCTGGTTTGGGCTTTGTCTTTGGGGTGTTGACAATTCTTGAGCGTATTACCCAGCCGGGTCTGCCGCAGGGATATACCTTAATGTTTGTGTTTATTGCAGTTGTTTCTGGGGTGCAGTTGATCTCGATTGGTTTGTTAGGTGAGTATATTGGGAGGCTGTTTCTCTCGCAAAGTAAAAAGCCTCAATATACGATTCGGCGGGCATATCTCGGGGCCGACGACGAATAAGAAATCCCCATGCGTTCCCAATTAAAAGCTATTCTTGACGCCATTGCTGACTGGAAAGCCATCACCTGGGCCTTGCTGGGCTTTTCGGTGAGTTATGTGTTCTTTTTCATTAAACCAATATTTTTTAGCCCGGTTCAGGCTATGCAATTCTTTCACTATATTCCCATTTTGGAAAAATATGGCATCGGGGCTGATTTAAGAACCACGCTTGAATATAGCGCGTTGTGGTTTATGGATGGTCAATCGCCATATCTTGGCGGTGGGGCATTCCCCCCGCTAGCACATGTGTTTTTCGCGCCTCTGCTATCTATTGCATTTCCTGTGGCGTATAAAATTTTTACCTTCATCACCTTATTGAGTTTTGTGCTGATTACCTGGATCATTCCGACTCGCTACGCCAGGGACGAGAGCAAACACCCGCTCATCTTGCTTATTTTTATCACCGGCTTGCTTTCTTACGGCCTTCAGTTTGAGCTGGAGCGAGGCCAGTTTAGCGTGATCGCCATCGCGTTTTGCTTGCTGTCTATTTATTTATTTCACTACCACCCTCGTCTGCGCCTGTTAGCTTATCTCCTGTTTACCGTTTCGATTCAATTAAAAATATTCCCAGCAATCTTTGTGGTTTTGTTTGTTACTGATTGGCGAGATTGGAAAACCAACCTGAAACGCGGCTTAGGGTTATTTGCGCTCAATTTTGCCGCTCTTTTTGTACTTGGTGGCGAGATCTTTACCGATTTTTTGAAAGCTATGACCCGGATTCAACTGGTTGACCAACAAGCCTGGATTGGTAATCATTCGATTGCATCCTTCTCAACTCTGTATGCCGAGAAACTCACATTGGTGCTTCCGTGGCTCAGCCGGTGGATATGGCTTAGAGAAAACGCCTGGATATTGGAATATAGCCTGTTGTTTTTTGCTGCCGCGAATTTTCTGATTGTGTTGTGGGTAGCCTATGTGGAAAATAGGCCAGGATTGAACCCTTTTCTATTTCTCTCGGCGACTTTGCTTACCCTTCTGATCCCCTCTGTCAGTCACGATTATCGCCTATCTATTCTCCCGGCGGCGCTGGCGTTGTTTTTGCTGGGGGTTAACCTTTCCGGGTTTACGCGCAACATGCGTCTCTTGATCGCCTTGTTGCTGTTGGTTATCTCGATGGCCTATTCGTCCACGCTGTTTTCCTATACCAATCGGCCCGGATATTTATTTAACAACTTGCCAGCTCTTATGGTCGTTTTGCTACTCACAACGGTGATTGCTGTTCTTCAAAAGAAAATACCCTCCGGTAAATCCCAATGAAAATCCTCCACACCGTTGAATATTACACCCCATCCGTAGGCGGGGCGCAAGAAGTTGTGCGTCAGATCTCGGAACGGCTGGCTCGGCGTGGGCATCAGGTGACGGTAGCCACGACAACCCACCCGAAGCGTGCTGAACAGTGGATTAATGGGGTGAAAGTTGAAGAGTTTGAAATTTTTGGAAATCCGGTTAACGGCTTTCAGGGTGAAATAGATCGCTACCAGCAATTTTTGTTGGATGGCGATTTTGATATTATGATGAACTACGCCGCACAGGAATGGACGATGGACCTGGTCTTCCCTGTGCTGGACCGAATCCCATATCGGAAAGTCATGATTCCCTGTGGATTCTCGAAATTATTTGACCCCGCGTATCAGACCTATTATGAGAAAATGCCGCACATTATGCGTGGCTACGACCATCTAGTTTTTCATGCAGACGACTACCGCGACACCAATTTTGCCCGCCAGCACGGAATTGCCAACTTCACCATTATTCCGAACGGAGCCTCCGAAATCGAATTTGGTGTTGAAGACACTTCATTCCGTGAGCGGTATCGCATTCCGGCAGATATTCCATTATTACTGACTATCGGAAGCCACACGGCGGCCAAAGGACATCGTTTGTGCCTTGAGGCGTTTGGGCGATTGCAGACAGATCGTGCGATTTTGATGATGATTGGCAATATTCCCGACAGTGTGGGGCAAAGGAAAAAATTCTTGCAGGAACTTTATGAGCAAGCGAGAAATTTGAATATTGTCCGGCTTGGGAAAATGCTCATTCGTGCGATATTGGGTGGCGTAGAACCAGGGTGTTTGCCGGATGACCGTATCTATAGCAAATGGATTAATTTGAGCAATCGTGGCAAGAAGCGCGTCATTCTGGCAGACCCGCCGCGCACCGATGTGATCGCTGCTTTGCAGGCTGCCGACCTGTTTATCTTTGGCTCGAATGTTGAATATTCTCCACTCGTTTTGTATGAAGCGATTGCATCCCACACGCCGTTTGTGAGTCTGGCATGTGGCAATGCTGCCGAAATTGCTACCTGGAGTGGCGGTGGCATTATTGCGCCGACCATCCAACAAGGGCATGGAAACGTTGACGGCGACCCCAACGCATTTGCGAGCGTCATTGATCAACTCATCGTCGATGCAGAACAACGCAAAACTCTGGCGCACAACGGATATAATGCCTGGCAAACGCAATTCACCTGGGATGCGCTTGTCTCCCAATATGAAACCCTATATTTGTCGTTAATTGATACCGAAAGGAACCAGGCATAAATGAAAGGCATTATTCTGGCAGGAGGGCGCGGCTCGCGTTTATACCCCCTGACTCTGGGCTTGAGTAAACAACTGCTCCCAGTCTACAACAAACCCATGGTGTACTACCCGTTATCGATTTTGATGCTGGCGGGCATTCGCGATCTGCTAATCATCAGCACCCCGGAAGATCAAGCCTCGTTTATGCGCCTTTTGGAGGATGGCAGCCAATGGGGTATGAATTTCAGCTTCGCTGCGCAGGATCAGCCCCGAGGCATCGCGGACGCGTTCCTGTTGGGGAAGGAGTTCATCGGAAACGAGACAGTGAGTCTAATCTTGGGGGATAATATTCTGTATGGCGATGGCCTGTGGAAAAAGATGATCGACGTGGCTACCCTGACATTGGGGGCGCGCATATTTGCTTATCATGTTCAAGACCCGAAAAGCTATGGCGTGGTTGAGTTTGACGAAAAGTATAAAGTGATTAGCCTCGAAGAGAAACCGCAATATCCGCGCTCAAGCTATGCCGTGCCGGGACTATATTTTTACGACAATCAAGTTGTTGATATCGCAGCCGCGCTGGCCCCATCCGCTCGCGGCGAGTTAGAAATTACCGATGTGAACCGTGTTTACCTTGAAAAGAATCAACTTTCCGTATCGGTTTTGGGGCGCGGCGTGGCATGGCTGGATGCCGGGACACATCCATCATTGATGCAGGCCGCAAATTTCGTTCAATCTGTCGAAGAGCGCCAGGGATTGATGATCTCTTGCCCGGAAGAAATTGCCTACCGGATGGGTTTTATCGATGCGGCACAAGTGCAGCTTCTGGCGAATTTGATGGCGAATCAATATGGTGAGTACCTGTTGCGTTTGATTGCAGAAACTTCATAAGGATCAAGACTTGCCCCTCATAACGCTGATTTTTAGCCGTGACCGCGCCATGCAGTTAGATGCAGTGCTGCGGTCTTTTTTCTTACGTTGCCTGGATGGTGAACTGGAGCAGGTTTATGTGCTTTACCGCACATCCACCGAGCAGCACGCGCGGCAATATGCGGCGCTGCAAGAAACCTACCCAACAGTGAACTTTGTGACTCAAGGGGAGTTTCGCCGGGATGTGTTGCGGATTGCCAATCCTTATGGGGGAGGCAGCCTGGCAGAGCGAAGATATACTGCCTTGAATGAGCTGATTTCAAACCTGATTTCTCTGGAGCGATTTCCCCTGCGCTATTGGCAAAGTGCCCTGTATCGGTTGCGCACGAAAATACTGGGCCATTTGTTCCCAACACCGCCGGAGGACAGCCATATCCTTTTTCTTGTGGACGATAATCTATTTGTCAGGGATTTTTCGCTTCGGGAGTCCGCCCAACTGTTGCGCGGCCATCCCCGAGCGTTGGGCTTCTCGCTGCGCCTGGGGGAAAATACCGCCTATTGCTACGCAATGGATCATGCCCAGGCATTGCCCGAATTTGCTTCGCTGGGGGCTGGCGTATTAAAATTCGATTGGACAACTTCGGAACTCGATTTTGCCTATCCGTTGGAAATATCAAGTTCAGTGTATCGCTTAAAGGATATTTTTCCCGTGATTGTCCGACAGCCATTTTCGAATCCCAATGAGCTAGAATATCAACTCGCCGTTTCTGCCGCTCAATATTCCCAACGGATGCCTTTTTTGCTGTGTCCCGAAAAATCACTCACATTTTGTAACCCGCTGAATTTGGTGCAGAATTTTGCCCCGAATCGAGCCAGCGATGCGATGGAATATTCCAGCGAGCACCTTGCTGATCTTTTTGACCAGGGATACCGTGTTCAGATTGAAGCGTTTCGCGGTTTTGTTCCCCAAAGTTGTCACCAGGAGGTGGCATTGGAATTTTATAAACCGGAGGGGCAGATCTGAAATGAAACCCCTTATCAGTATTATGGTGGTTGTAATGGGGGCGGCTGAACATCTGGGGGAAACTCTGGTCAGTTTGCTTCAACAGACAATCCAGGATTTCGAAATTATCATTGTCGATGGCGGTGTGGCGGAGTCGCCCCGGAAAATGTTGCAGCATTATTCGTCAGAAGATGCGCGCATTAAAGTGTTTGCTCAGCAAACGCCGGGGATTGCGGCGGCGCGCAACGAGGCCATGAATCTGGCCCAGGGTACATGCTGTGCAGTTACCGATGCGGATGATATTTCGCTGCCGCATCGGTTGGAGCGACAAACCAACTTCCTGGAGGCACACCCGGAGATTAGTCTCTGTGGGGCATGGATCGAAACTTTTGGGGCAGACCACTCTCAAATTCGGCAAACACCCGCCAGCGACGCCATGATTCGCTCCCAAATGATGTTTCTGTGCCCCTTTGCCCATTCCACGGTAGTCTGGCGTCGTGAAGACGTTGCTCACACCGGGCAAAAATATCGGTTGGAGTCGTCCGAGGATTATGACCTGTACATCTACCGCGAGAGCGGCGGCAAGTGGATT